>JACNJL010000044.1 GCA_014382585.1 Limisphaerales bacterium
ATTGGCCCTGAGCGGAAACGGTAATCTGCACCTTCCCAACGTTGGCTTCCGGCGTAACCGTCAGATCAAATTCCAAAAACTCCTTGTCCGCCGGCACCTCCAACTTGGCCGGCGCAGTCACGCCCTTAGGTAAATTATTAAGCGTCAGCGTAATGGGTTTTCGATCAGGCTGTTGTCCCAATGGCTCCGCCGCGCGGCGCGCGTTCACCCGCACCTTAACCTTCCCTCCGCGAGGCAGACGCACGTTGTTCATCTCCAAACTCACTGGCTCGACAATTACCAACGGAATCGTCTGGAGAATTGGTAAGAACATCATGTGCCCCCACTCATTTCGAAAAGCTTCGGCAAACTGGACCGACTCCACGTGGATATCGTTTGCCCGGCCGACGAGTTTAAGGTGATGTAATTCGCCAGAGCGCGCCGTGGGCGGGATGGATAGTTTCAGCACATGTTCCTTGGCCTTCGCCGGCACGGAAGCGCCAATCAACGGCCAGCCGATGGCGGTTTGGATTTCTACGGCACCCTCGTATTGGTGGCGTTCCAGTTGCAGGGTCAAGGCCAGCTCCTGACCGGGAATAGCCCAGAGTCGGTCGGGGAGTGGCAGCGGCTTTTTCTTGGCGTCCTGCCCGGGCTTCAGCTTAAGCACGACCCCGCCTTGGCCGACAAATGTATCAATCCGATACCGGTGGCGCGGGCCGCCATGGCGGATGTATTCCTCCACTTGCAGCGTGTAGGCGCCGTCTCCCGGAAGCTTGTGGCGCAGGATCACGGGCTTGGTGATATCTGCTCCACCGGTTTGAATGGTTTTGCCGGCGGCATCCTGCAGTTTAAGGACGATGTAGGCCGGCGATCCCTGTCGTCGGGTGTGGGCACGAAACTGCACCCATTGATCCTTGGTGCCGGCAAACCGGTAATGATCCCGTGCGCCGGCTTTTTCAATGTGACCAAACAAGGTCTGCCCCAGTTTGAAAGCCGTAGCCTGAGCAGCCTGATCGTTGGGTTCCTTTTCGGTCACTGTGTTGGGCGGCAGAAGCCAATCCGGCCACAGCTCGAAACGGCCGACCCGCATGCGGTAAGGCTGGCCGCCGCGATATTGCACATCGCGCAACTCCAGCAAATAAGTTCCAGTGTGCCGCGCCTCGTGCATGAGCGCCGCATCGCCGCCGCGCACATCATCGTCATCCGCGTAATCCACCTCACGCCCGTTGGGATCAAACAACCGGACCATCGGATCGCCTGTGGCCGCCAGACGCTCGGAATACACCTCGACGGTGAACCGTTCCCCCGCCTTGGCGTCCAGTGTGAACCAGTGCGACGCCTGCCCCGGCAAGGCGCCGTCCACCGCCACCGGCCAGGCCAGTGCCTGAGGTTTGGCGCGATCGGTACTGGACGGAGCTACATCCTCCAGCGGATCCACCAGCACCAGCCGGGGGACGCTAATGCCCTCGGCATTGTGCACGCGCATCATGCCCACATGAACCGGCGTGTTTGCCGGTACGGTCACACGAAACACCGCCTGTTTGCCCTCGGCCTTGATCAGTTCGGATTGCGCCGGAAAACTCGTCCAGAGTTTCAGGTCCCCCGTCAATCGATCGCCGTTCACACGGATTTCCACCGGCTTCCCGGGCGCCCAAGCAGAGGGCTGCACGGTGTTCAAGGACGGCAAGGCCATTGCGCCCATGACGCTCAAAAAGGAAAATAACAAAATCCAACCACGCATGCGGAAAGTTTTCCGCGAATCACGGATGGGGTCAACGGCAAGGGATCGATTCATGAAGACTCCACGCAGTTACTTCAGCCCGGGAATGGCGATAAAGGTGTTGAGTTCTTTGCCGTCTTCCAGATTCCAGATGCGGACCTGGCCGTTGAAGCCGCCGGCGGCGAGGTGTTTGCCGTCGGGCGAGATGGCCACACTGACAGCCCAGTCCTCGAGCGCAAAATCGCCGAGGGGGTTCAGGTTGTTGGCCTGATATCGGCGCACGCGGTTGTCGGCTGCGGGGACAACGAGCACTTTGTCATGGCGCACGAGCTTGAAGAGTTCGGCGCTGAAGCCGATGTCCCGCACGCGTTTGCCGTCGGAGATGCGCCACAGCTGCACCTTCTTGTCCATACCGCTGGAGTACAGTTCCCGACCGCCGGGATGAAATGCAATGCCACGGACGTTCTTGCCGTGGCCGGCAAAGGTCACCAGCGATTTATTGGCGGCCAAGTCAAACACCTTGGCGGTGTGATCGCGACTGGCGGTAGCGAAGCGTGAACCGTTGTCGTCCCAGGTCACCGCATTCACCCAGTCGGAATGCAGGCCAAGGGTGTGGGTGACCTTGCGGGAGGCCAGATCGATCACGAGCACCTGCCCATCAGCACCGCCGGCGACTAGGCGTTGACCAGCCGGATCGAAGGCCACATCGAGCATCACGTCGGGAGCGGTGGCCAGCACGCGATCCAACTTGCCGGTGGACGCCTCAAAGAGGCGCACCTCGCCGAGTCGGCCGGGCTGACCGCTGGCGGTCGCGAGCCATTTACCGTCCGGACTGGCGGACAGGCCGTAGGTCCGCTCGCCTTCGCGAGCAATGCGCCGCTGTAGTTTGCCGTCGCCCGCACCCCACACGGAGACTTCGTGGTAGCCGGAGACAAACACGGACTGGCCATCGGCACTAAAGGTTAACGCCGTAATCGGCACGGCGCGCGGGTATTTGGCCGGCGGATCAGGATGCCGCGGGGCCGGCAGGATGGTGGACAGCAGCGCCTTGGGATCGCCGCCATCATACTTCGCACCGGCTTCAATCCATTGCCTGAATTTCGCCACCACTTCCGGCGGAAGCGGATCGTCATCCTGCGGCATGCGTTCATCCGCGTCGTCTGTGCTGAGCCGGTAAAACAGCTCGCTCATGTCCGGCTTCCCCGCGGTGACCATCGGCTCGTCCGTGTCGCCCGGCATCAGAACCTTGGCAAAGGTATCCACGCGGTAACTGCCTTTGGCCTTCTTCGGCCCGTGACAAGCCAAACATTTCTGAACAAGCACCGGGGCTAGATCACGGCGAAAGCTAATGTCCGCCGCGTCCATCCACGGCACCATCACGAAAAGAATAAGGAGACTAATCTGGCGCATCATCAGTGCTGAAAGAGAAACTCCGTCTTATTCAGAATCGCCCACGCAATGTCTTCCATGGCGGCGTTGCGATCCGGAACGCCAGCGAGATGCGCGAGGGCAAGCTGCAGTTCCTTGGCCGAAGGCGGACGACTCAGCGCGGCAAGGTAAAATTCGACCAGCACTTCCTCATCCTTCTTACCCTCGGCCATGGCCCGGCGAAATCGGTTGCCGCCGTTGCGCAGCCGGTCGTTAAGCAGCTTGCCGTTGTAGAGCTGCAGTGCACTCTCGAGGCTGGTGTCGTCCGTCCGTTCGCATTCGCAGGCCGATTGCCGTTCGGGCTGGCCGAATACCTTGAGAAAATCAATCTTCGCCAATTCCGGCGCGGGCAGTTGCGTGCATTTCATGTCCGCCGGCAGCCCTCCAATGCGCTCAGGCAGCCCCGTCACCTGCCCGATGGCATCGAGCAATTGCTCGGCGGACATCATGCGCGGCTGGTAATGCGAAAAGTATTTGCGGTCCTCTTTGTTAAACGCATTGCGCGTGGAATCGGCTTGATAGGTACGGCTATTTAAAATCGTGTGCAAGATCTTCTTCCGATCAAACCCGCTGCGCACAAAATCCTCGGCCAAGGCGTCCAACAGCGGCGCGTTGGCGGGCGGGTTGGTGTCCCGAAAATCATCGAAGGGTTCCACGATGCCGCGCCCCATCACATGTGACCAGAGACGATTGACCTCAACGCGGGCAAAGAAGGGATTGCTTGGCCCTGTGAGCCAGTTGGCAAAAGCGGCCCGACGATCAGCGGCATCGGACACCGGCAAGTCTCCAGCGGCGGGCGCCCACGGTTTCATCACCTTGCCATTGAGCGGATGCGTGACTTCTCCGGCGCCTTTGGAAAACACCAGCGTTTCATCGCCCTTCCCCGTGCGCTTGCGTTCCACGCGATTGAAGAAGGACGCCATGCCGTAATAATTATCCTGCGTCCAACGTTCAAAGGGATGGTTGTGACACTTGGCGCATTGAATGCGGGTGCCGAGGAAAATTTGCGCGGAGGTCTCCACCGCATCATCGCGGTTGGCGGAGGTGCGGTAAAAATTGGCGGCCGGATTGATCATGGTGCTGCCGCTGGCGGTAAGCAGTGAGGTGGCAAACTGATCGTACGGCATGTTGCGGCCAAGGGCGCCCTCGATCCAGCGATGATATTTGTGTACGCTGGGCGCGCCGATTTGCTTCACCGAAAGCCGCAACAGGTCACCCCATTTCAACGCCCAAAACTGAGCGTGCTCCGGCCGATTGAGCAGCGTGTCGACCAACTGCGCGCGTTTATCCGGACGTTTATCCTGCAGAAACGCCTCGACTTCCTTGATCGTGGGCAGGATGCCGATCACGTCGAGGTACACACGCCGCACAAAGGTGGCATCGTCGCACAAGGGCGCGGGCGCAAACTGCAACTGGCGCAGCTTATCATCAATGTGGCGATCCACGTAGTTACGTTGCGGTAGGTTCGGCCACTGGAAGCCCTCCACATCGCGCGTGAAAGTTAGCAGCGTGCTTTCGATGTGATGCAGATAACGCACGAGCACTGCCGCTTCGCCTCGCCGGAACCCAGTGACCAGCCCGGAGGCGCTGATGTCCGCCACTTCGTTGTCCGAACTCTCGAACACAGCCAGATGCGTCACATCGAGTTGCGTGCCGTCCGAGTAATGCGCCATCACGCTGAGTTGCTGTTTCCAGGCCGGATACTTAAGCACGCGGCCGGATGCCGGAGTCACTGTCACCTTCACGCAACTGGGCTGGCCTTCCTCCACGCGGCAGCCTTCGGCAATCCAATCGCGCAACAGATTGTAGCTGCGGTCGCCCTGACGAAAACGCCGTCCTCCTTCGTGGGCCACCTCCATGAGCGGCTTGGCCAGCAGCAGACTGGCGGCGGGATTCAACGGGTTGGTGCGCCGGCCCAGTTCCTCACGCGTGAGGGTAAAGGTATCGAGCACCGGATCGAACGCGCGCAGAGACAGACGAAACCCGCCCTTGCCGTGCGGCGAGCCGTGGCAGGAACCACTGCTACAGCCCAGCTTGGACAACACGGGCAGCGCATCAAAATAAAACGAAACCGACCGGGTCGCATGCGCCGTTTGCACGGGCACGGCAGCGGTTTGGTCGGCGAATTGAACGGTCACTTGCGTGTTGCCGGCGCTCATCGAATGCACGAGGGCCTTCTCCACTTTGGCCACATTGGCGTGCTGCACGGTGTACTGCGCACGGTGGGTCACATCCTCCACGCGGCCATCGGCTAAATGCGCGGTGACGACCAACTGCCGCGTGTCGCGGTCCGAGGCGAGCTCCACCTGCGCAGGGGTCACGGTGATCCGTTTCACCTGCGCGGTCAGTGCCGGCGGTAGCAGCAGAGCCAGCAATAGAATGAACGCGCCGCTTCTCATTTGCTTTGGGTCGGCACGTCCATCAGGTAGAGGTCAAAGCGGCCCTCGCGTTCGCCGACATAGATGATGCGCTGACCGTCCGGATGCCAACTGGCGTAATCGTCGCGTTCCTCGTGGAAGGTCAGTCGCCGCTGGTTTTGGCCGTTCACATCCATCACGTACAACTCGCGGTTGCCGTCGCGCATGCTGGTGAACACAATCCGTTTACCATCGGGCGAAATCTCCGGACGAATATCCATCGCCTCATTGTCGGTGAGCTGCTTCACGTTTTTGCCGTCGGCATCGCTTGAGTAAATTTCGTAGGTGTTCGTGCGGCTGCTACCGTACACCAGCGTTTTGCCGTCCGGCGAAAAGCTCGGCCAATTATTGATACCGGTACCTTCGGTGATCTGCTTCTTCTCCTTGCCGTCCAGCGTCACGCGCCAGATATGCTGCGGGCCGGTCTCAGCGAAACAGTACAACACGTGTTTACTGTCGCGCGTAAACACCGGACTGCGATAGCCGCCGCGGCCGCCGTGTTTCACAAACGAATCCTTGCGATCATCGCGCCGGCGAATGACGAAGTGGGCCGTAAGATTCCCGGTGCATTCGTTAAAGGCAATGTGCTTACCGTCAGGCGACATGGCGGCGTTGAGCTGATGTTTATTGGCGTCGTTAAACATCGGCTCGGGCTTCAGCTCCTCGGCATCCATCACCATAAGCCGCAGCAACGCACGCGTTTCATCAAACGAATACATGATCTTGCGGCCGCCCTCGAAGTAGCGCGGATCGCGTTTATTGGTGCCGTCGTGCGTGAGCCGAATGGTCTCGGCAGTGAGCGACAGCCCGAGGCTGCTCAGGATAAGAAAGGCCAGGACGCGCATGTTAAACAAGCTCCCGAATCAAGCGACCGCCGTCGAGTACCTTCATTTCCGCGCGCGCCTGCGCGTCCACGCCGGCCAGCTCGCAAATGGTCGTGCCGGCCATCAACGGCGTAATCGGCGTGGTGACGGGGTAATTGCCCACCTTATCGCTCTCGCCAATGCAACGCCCCGGCTGAACACCGCCGCCGGCCCATACGGAGAAATAACAGTGCTGCCAGTGCTCGCGCGCGGCGCGGTTGCTAATCTTGGGGGTGCGTCCAAACTCGCCCATCGCCACCACCAACGTGTCCTTCAAAAGACCGCGCTCGTTAAGGTCATCCAACAGTGCCGAGTAGGCGCGGTCAAAGATCGGGCAGTGACGGTCCTGTAATAGCTCGAAGTTAAAGATGTGCGTATCCCATCCCCAATCGCCCTTGGGGGTGAAGGTTTCCACATACTCGCTCCAGTTCACCTGCACATAGGGCACGCCGGTCTCCACAAGACGCCGAGCCATCAGGCAGCTTTGGCCAAAGGTCGTCTGGCCATACGTATCACGCGTCTTACGTTTCTCCTGTGTCAGGTCAAACGCCGCGCGCGCCTTGGGATCGGCCAACAGGCCGTAGGCACTTTGGTGCGTGCGTTTCCAGTCATCGATCCCGGCATTCTCCAGCTGCCGTTCGGCGGCGTCCAGTTGGCCGAGCAGTTTTTTGCGATCCTCAATGCGGTTGGGGGTGAGGCCTTCGAGCAGTTTCAGCGTGGGAATATTCGCCTCCCCTTTCTCGCTGCATTGCACGAGAAACGGATCATGCGCCTTGCCCAACGTGCCGCCGCCGTAGCCGGCTATGCGCCGCGGCAAATCACGAGGGATACCGTGCCCAAGATAAAAGAACGGCGGCAACGCATCCGCGTGCCCGCGATGCTTGGCGACAATGGAACCGAAATTCGGATGAACCGTGGGCCGTTCCTCAAAACCCGTGAGCCCCACGGTACCAGCACCGGGATGTCCGCCGTTGCTGGATTGCATGGAACGCACCACGCTAAACATGTTCGAGCGTTTGGCCGTCTTGGGCAGCAGCTCGCTGAAGTGCATGCCCGGGGTGCGCGTGGGGATCGTGCCGAACGGCCCGCGATAATCGCTGGGCGCTTCCGGTTTAGGATCAAACATGTCGATATGGCTCGGGCCACCCCACAGCCACAGCACGATCACGGACTTGGCCTTGGGCGCCTTGCCAGCAGCCCACGCTTCGTGTCCAGCGCCCATCGCCATCGGCAGCGCGGCGGCAGTTTGCAAAAACGAACGGCGCGTCTGGCCGCCACAGGAGTTCGCCTTAAAATCTCCGATTCCGAGCATAATACTGTCTTCCGACCCCGAAAGATTCGCCTGAATTCACTGTGTCATCAAGAAAATTGCCCCGCAATTTGTTCCCTGCCAGACCGCGAGCCAAGGCGAAACTTGCCCCGCCACCGCGAACATCTACAATGGCGGCATGACCGCATTTCGAATTCTGCTGCTGATCCTGATCTCCGCCCTTCCCGCTCAGGCGAAATTGAAAGTGTTCGTCCTCGCCGGCCAATCGAATATGGAAGGCGCCGGGCAAATCAACATCAACCCGCGCGCCCAAAACAAAGGCGCCGGCACGCTGGAGTTTATGGTGAAACACGCGCCAAAAAAATACGGGCCTTTACAGACCAAAGCCGGCGAATGGACCGTGCGCACCGATGTGTTTGTGAAATATGGCGAACGCGCCGGGGGTCTGAAGCCGGGCTTTGGCGCGCGCAGCAGTGCCATCGGGCCGGAGCTGGGCTTCGGCACAGTGGTGGGTGATGCGCTCAAGGAACCGGTGCTCATTATTAAAACCTGCTGGGGTGGTAAAACGTTGATGGTGGATTTCCGCCCGCCTTGCGCCGGTCCATTGCCCAAGACAATGGCGGACAAAATGCTCGCGGGCATTCAACGCCGCGAACCGGATGCCACCATGAAAGCCGTCGAGGAACGCACGGGCGCATTTTACCGGCTGATGATGGATGAGGTCGCCAACACGCTGGACAATCTCAAGGAAATTTACCCGGCCTATGACGGCAAAGGTTATGAGATCGCCGGCTTCGGTTGGCACCAAGGCTGGAACGACGGGCTCACGCACGACATGGTAGCCGCCTACGAGGAGAACCTCGTGCGCCTGATCAACGATGTGCGCCGCGCATGGAAGACCCCCGACCTGCCGGTGGTCATCGCCGTGAGCGGCTTTGGCGGACGCAACCAAAAGATCGACCGCCGCCTCGGCATCATCGCCGCCCAACACGGTGCCGCCGCCCGCAAGGAATTCAAGGGCACCGCCGCCAGCGTCGAGACCCGTGATTTCTTCCGCCCACGCGAACAATCCCCCGGCGGCCAGGGCTATCACTGGAATAACAACGCCGAAACCTACTACCTCATCGGCGAAAGCATGGGCAACGCGATGTTGAAATTGTTGAAGTAAAAGAGAATATCCGACGTCCTTTCCCCCGACATGAACAACTCGCCTTACCATCGAGCCCCCGATCAATCGCCTTTAAGCCGGCGCGATTTTCTGTGGCAATCGGGCGGGGGCTTGGGCGGGATGGCCTTGACGACGATGTTGGGGCGCGAGCCGTTGCTGGCCAAAGGCGTGCTGAGCGGCACCTTGCATCATCCGCCGAAAGCAAAGCGGGTGATCCAGTTGTTCATGGGCGGGGCGGCGAGTCATTTGGATACATTCGATTTCAAGCCGGCGCTCATTCGGCATCATGGCGAGAAGAGCGATTTCGGCGAACACGTGGAGGCGTTTCAAAACGGGCTCGGGCCATGGATGCAGTCGCCCTTTGCCTTCGCGCGTCATGGACAGAGCGGCAAGCATCTATCGGAAACCGTCGCGCCGTTGGGTGAAGTGGTGGATGATCTGGCCTTCGTGCACAATCTCGTGGGTAAAACCGGCGTGCACAGCCAGGCCACTTACCTGCAGGCCACCGGCTTTCAGCGCCCGGGCTTTCCCGGCATGGGCTCGTGGGTGAGCTACGCACTCGGCAGCGAAAATGAAAACCTACCGACCTTTGTCGTGTTGCCCGATCATCGCGGATACGCCTCCAACGGCCCGAAGAATTGGGCCAGCGCATTCCTGCCAACGCACACGCAGGGCACTACGATTTTTCCGCAACGCGAAAACCCGATTCCCGATCTGCATCCCAAGGCCGGCTTTGTGACGCCCGGCAGTCATCGCACGGGCATTGACCTGATCAACCAACTCAATGCCGGCTACGCCGAGACGCGCCCAGGCGATGACCGTCTGGAGGCACGCATTCAAACCTACGAACTGGCCGCGCGCCTGCAGCTCTCTGCCACCGAGGCACTGGACATCGCCAAGGAACCGGACCACGTCCTCAAGCTCTACGGCCTCGAACGCGAGCCCAAGCAATACCCGAAGACCATCAACGCGCCCGAGGAGACCGAGTATTTCGGCCGCAAATGTTTGATCGCCCGACGGCTCATCGAGCGCGGCGTACGCTTCGTGCAGATTTGGTCCGGCAACGACAATTCATTTCCCCGCCGCAACTGGGACAGCCACGAGGACATCGAACGCGACCACGGCCCGCTCGCCCTGGGCATGGCCCACGGCGCCGCCGGCCTCATCCGCGACCTCAAACAACGCGGCCTACTCGAGGACACCATCATCCACTGGACCACCGAGTTCGGGCGCATGCCCAGTACGCAAGGCAGCACGGGCCGCGACCACAACCCCTACGTGTTTACCAACTGGCTTTGCGGCGGCGGCATCCGCGGCGGTGTCACCGCCGGCCAGAGCGATGAGTGGGGCTACAAACCGCAGGACCGCGCCAACCCCACGCAAGTCTACGACCTCCACGCCACCATGCTGCACCTCCTCGGCATCGACCACAAACAACTCACCGTCCGCCACAACGGCATCGACCGCCGATTGACCGACGTCCACGGGCATGTGGTCGAAAAATTGCTCGCTTGACTCGACGCTGCGCAACTTCGCTGCTATTTTCCGCCGAATGAGCGACGACCTCGCCTCGCGGCATCACCCCATCACCGACTTGTTTCCCCAGCCAAACGCTCCGGAAAATTGGGCGCGCTATCAGCTCACCAATGCGCAGTTGGAACGTTTCAAAGAACAAGGTTTCGTAAACGGCATTCGGCTGTTGAGTGATGAGCAGGTTGATGCGTTGCGCGCGGAGTTGGGGGAAATGACTGATCCCGATCACGAGGGGCGCGAGTTGTTTTATGAGTATCACAGCAACGAATCGGGCGATCCGGATTCAGTTTTGTTTCACGCGCTGGGTGCGTGGCGGGTCCGGCCGGCATTTCACGACTTGCTTTGGAACCCCGCGTTCCTTTTGCCGGCGTACCAGTTGTTGGGCAAAAAATTCCGGCTCTTTCACGACCAACTTTTCAGCAAACCCGCAAAGCACGGCGGCGTGGTGGCGTGGCATCAGGATTTTTCGTATTGGACGTGGACCCAACCGATGGCCCACCTCACCTGCTGGATCGGCCTCGATGATGCCACCGAGGAAAACGGCTGCCTGCATTACATCCCGCGCAGCCATCGCTGGGGCTTACTAGAAAAAACCGGTCTCGCGGGCGATATGGATTCCGTGCGCGAAGTACTCACGCCCGAACAGATTTCTGATTTTGAAAATCAATGCCCTGTCGTGCTGAAAAAAGGCGAGTGCAGTTTTCATCACCCGCTGATGATGCACGGCTCATACGAAAACAAATCCGATCACCCACGCCGTGCCACCGTCATCAACGTGCTCGCCGATGGCGTAACCTCTAATTTCGAAGGCGACCACACCCCGGGAACTTCCAATTTCCCCATGCTTCCCAAAGGCGAAACCATGGCGGGCGGTTTTTACCCACTGCTCTTCGACCCCGAGGATCAACTTGGGGAATTGGCTAAACACACTCAAACCATCGATGATGTGTGATGGGTTCGTATGCGTTCGCCAATCATCATCACGGGTGCCAACACCGCCTTTCGGCTTTGACCCATCGCTATAAACTCATTATGCTGAGGCCGGAAAGATGAGTTCACGCACGTTTATCCTACCGTTGCTTTCGTTGCTGATTAATGGGGTGATTTTGGTGAAAGCCGAGGGCCTTACACCAAAAGACCGCAATTTTTTTGAGACACAAATTCGGCCGGTGTTGGTTAAACAGTGTTTGGAATGTCACTCGTCGAAAACAAACAACACGGCGAAGTTCGATGCGCCGTTGCCGGTCGCCGAGGCAGAGGCGATTGTGGCGATGCTGCGCGCGACGAAAAAGAAACCGCATCACAAACCGCTGGCCGAACAGGTGATTCGTGACTTTGAGCGCTGGGTAAAACTTGGTGCACCGTGGCCGGCCGCGGCAGATCCGCAAACTAACGATTCGCTTTGGGCATTCCAACCAATCTCCCAACCGATCGTCCCCCGCGTTAAGAATTCCAGCTGGCCCCGTGATCCACTGGATCAGTTTGTGCTCGCGCGGTTGGCGCAGGAAAAACTAACGCCTGCGAACGACGCTACGCCGACGGTGCTGATTCGGCGGATGTATATGGACCTCACCGGATTGCCGCCGACCATTGAGGCGGTGGAAGCGTTTCAAAAAGAATGTGCAGTTGATAAACCGAAGGCGGTTGAAAAACTAGTCGATCACCTGCTCGCCTCGCCGCATTTCGGGGAGCGTTGGGGGCGGCATTGGCTGGATCTGGCGCGCTTTGGCGAATCCAACGGTAACGACGGCCTTGGTCGCAATGCCTCTTTCCCGCACGCATGGCGCTATCGCGATTACGTGATCGAGGCGTTCAACCGAGACACGCCGTACGATCGTTTTCTGACCGAACAAATTGCCGGAGACTTATTGCCGGCCAAGAGCGATCCCGAGCGCGACCGCAACCTCGTGGCCACCGGATTTCTCGCACTCGGTTCCAAGCCGGCCAAGGCGATGAATAATAATTTCGACATGGACGTGGTGGCCGACCAAATCAACGTGGTGAGCACCGCGGTGATGGGTCTCAGCGTCGGCTGCGCACGTTGCCATGATCACAAGCACGATCCGATCCCCACACGCGACTACTACGCGCTCGCCGGCATCTTCACCAGCACCGAGACGCTCTGGGGCAATGCCGCCAACGAAAAACTCACCGCACCGGCCACCGCGTTGCATCAGCTCAAAACGATGACGCGCACGGACGCGAGGCCGGACCCCACATTAACGGCCACCGCCGGCGTGCCGAAATTTGCCGAGAATTATCACACGGCGATTGGTGCACTGAAACCGGAATACCACCTGAATTTCCAATCCGCACCCCAGGGATTCACGGTGAAAAAAGACGTTAAATTTTCCGCCGACAACGCCGGTGCATTTGGCGGGGGGTGGCTCGAAGGGCAACTCAAAAAAAATATCGATGCGTACACCGTCTCGTTTTGGTTTCGCAATGATCTCGAGAACAACGCGCGCGCTGTGACGGCCTATCTTTTTTCGCGCGGCCCCAAGGGAGCCAACGGAGCGCCCGGCGATCAGGTGGGCATCGGCGGCAATTACAAAAACAATCCACACGCAGGGAAACTGTTTGTCTTCAATGGGAACGGCGGCGTGTCGATCAAAGGCAACACCCTCGTGCCGCCGAACACATGGAATCATCTAGTATTTGTCCGTGATGGCAAACACGCGGCGCTTTACCTCAACGGAAATGCCGAACCGGAACTGAAGGCGGAAATGCCGGTGACCACCCGGGGGGCACGCGATATTTTCATTGGCGGCCGCAACGACTATTTCAACCTCACTCTCGAGGGCAATATGGCGGAGTTTGCGCTGTTCCCACGTGCCCTCAACGCCGCGGAAATTTTGCAGTTGCACACCGCATCAGGGCGGCCCAAAGGCAGCGGCAAAAAACTGGCGCCGCAAAAATCGCCCAAGCCCGCGCCGGGCAATCTGGCCATGGGTGTGCGCGAGGGTAAAAAACCAGCCGATGCCAAGATCAACAAAAACGGCGAATCCAACAAGCTCGGCGAAACCGTCCCGCGCGGATTTCTCTCAGCCACAAAAATGACCGACGCAGTGAACGTTGACCCCCAACAAAGTGGCCGCCGACAACTCGCGCAGTGGCTCACGCATCCGTCGCACCCACTCACCGCACGCGTGATGGTCAACCGCGTTTGGCTGCACCTCTTCGGCCGGGCAATCGTTGACACGCCCGATGACTTTGGCGTGTACGGCGCGCGCCCAACACATCCGGAATTACTCGATCATTTGGCACAGCGGTTCATGGCCGATAAGTGGTCCGTCAAAAAACTCATCCGCGCCATCATCCTCAGTCGCACCTACCAACTGGGCAGCCAACCCACCGCTGCACAAATGCAGGCCGATCCGGACAACCAATGGCTTGCCCGCCACCACCGCCGCCGGCTTGATGCCGAAAGCGTGCGCGACAGCATCCTCGCCGCCAGCGGACAGCTGAATCGCGCCCCGCGCCACGGCTCCGACGTCAGCCAGCTCGATGTGCTGATCAACTGGCCTCCCGGCGAATCAGCCGTCATCCATCGCCCCAGCACTCACCGCAGTATTTACCTTTGCCTGCTGCGCCACGCGCCGCCGCCGGAGCTCTCCGCCTTCGATCTGCCCACCGGCGTGAAGCCCATGGGCCAACGCCACATCACCACCGCGCCAACCAGCGCCTTGTATTTGATGAACAACGAGATGGTGGTGAAGCAGTCGCGCCGGTTCGCCGTCCAATTGCTCGACAAGGCCGGAGCCGATTCCGCCAGCCGTGTGCGCTGGGCCTTCCGCCGAGCGCTACAGCGAAATCCTAGCGGGGCCGAATCGCGGCGGGTCATTGAACTGCTAAACACTTTGCAAACTCAAACACGCAATCCCGAAAACGAAACGTCAACCTGGGCCACTATTTGCCAAGCGCTCCTGACGACCTCGGAATTTCGATACATCGATTGATGAACGCACAGCCCATATCCATTTCGCGCCGCAACCTGCTTCAACAGGCCTCATGCGGTTTTGGTTACCTCGCGATGTCGGCCTTGTTGGCGGAAGCCGCCAAACCGCTTGCGCCCAAGCCGCCGCCGCTGCCCGCTCGCGCCAAGCGCGTGATTTTTCTTTGCATGTCCGGCGGCCCGGCGCACATGGATACATTTGATTACAAACCGCAACTGACCAACGCCGCGCATCCGGGATCGGCTTTTAATTTCAAACAGCACGGCGACAGCGGCCTGTGGATTTCTGAGTTATTGCCCGAGACTGCCAAGCACGCGGACAAGCTTTGCCTCATCAACGGTATGCACGCGGATACCGGCAACCACGCGCAATCGTTTTTGCAACTGCACACCGGCGAACGCCTTCGCCGCCGCCCGAGCATGGGCGCGTGGATCAACTACGGCCTCGGCACGGAAAATCAAAATCTGCCGGGGCTCATCAGCCTCAACACCGCCAAGCCCTCCACTTACTCCGCCGCATTCCTGCCGCCGGCCTACGAAGGCACGCCCATCGGCATCAACGGTGAAGATTTTTCCAAGGCCAGCATCCCAAACATCGGCGGCGCGCATCTTTCCTCTGCAGACAAACGCCGCCAGCTGGACCTTGTGCAAGCGCTCAACCGTGAACACGCCGCACGGCGGCCATACGATGCCAAGCTCGAGTCGGTCATCGAAACGATGGAGCTCGGATTCCGAATGCAAACCATCGCGCCGAATCTGCTGGATGTCAGCACCGAATCCAAAGCCACCCTCGAGCGTTATCGCGTGGGCGCAAAACATTCGGTCGGCACCTGCCGCGCCTCCGATTTCGGCCGGCAATGTCTGCTGGCCCGCCGCTTCGCCGAGGCCGGCGTACGGTTCATCGAGGTGAACCACGGCAGCTGGGATCAGCACAAATGGCACCGGCGCGATCTGCGCGCCAACTGCGAAACCACCGACGCCCCCATCGCCGCGCTGCTCGGCGACCTCGAGGCGCGCGGGTTGCTGGATGAAACGCTCGTCGTGTGGGGCGGCGAATTCGGCCGGCCCGGCCTCGTGCCCGGCAACGGCAAGGACGAAACCGGCCACAACGCCCGCGGCTTTAGCTTCTGGCTCGCCGGCGGCGGAGCCAAACGCGGCCACGTCCACGGCCGCACCAACGACACCGGCTCGGCGGCGGTCGAGGGCAAAGTTCATTTCCACGATCTCCACGCCACCATCCTCCACCTGTTGGGACTGGAACACAACCGGCTCACCTACCACCACGCCGGCCGCCACCACCGCCTCACCGGTCCCAATGGCGGCAAAGTTGCCACGGGGTTGATTGCCTAACCGGCCAACTGCAAATTCATCACTACGCCGTGCAGCTTGACCGCGCCAGCCAATCGGCCAAGGATGCGGCATGCAGACTCATTCGCGCCGAGCCTTTATCCGATCCTCAACCTTAGCGTTTCCATTTCTATTTTTACCCCGACTGCGTGCTGCGGAGCCGTGGGAAAGCAATGAAGTTATCCAACGCCATCGCCGGGCCGCGCTGGCGGTTCTCAAACCCTCTGCAGCCCAACTCGATCGCGGATTAAAACTGCACGCTGAATCACTGGTGTTTGATACCTATGGCTTCGCGCCGCGCTGCGCGGTGGATGGCGCCGCGCTGGCCAAGCTTGCCGCTGAAAACGCTTCGGTTATCGAAATCAAAGACGCCCGCGAGCGTATGATGATGACCCGCTGCGTGGATGACCCGGCCGAACGCATAGAATTCCAGCAAGCATGGAAGGCGGCCGGCGTGACTTGCATTTTCCAAAATGCCGGTGAGGAAGGGCAAGCCCCGCTGCGCCTGATCAAGCGTCTCGCCAACTTCACGTACGTGACAGATCACCTGAAGGGTTTTCTAAACAAAGCCGCCACGCCCGCGGACATCGTGGCCGCAAAAAAAGCCGGCCAACATTGCCTGTATTTCACCGGCAACGGAGTCCCGCTTACTCAACAATGGATCAGTGTTCCTGATGAATTGCGCTACTTAATCGTGTTTAAAAATCTCGGCATGCGCATGCTGCACCTCACCTACAACCGACGCAACATGATCGGCGATGGCTGCGCCGAACCGGGCAATGCCGGGCTCAGCGATTTTGGAAAATCCGCGGTCAAAGAAATGAACCGATTGGGCATCATCCCCGACTGCGCTCATTCCGGTTGGCAAACGAGCTTGGAAGCCGCACAAATTTCTGAGAAACCCATCCTCGCCAGCCATAGTTGCGCGGCAGATTTGCACAAACACATCCGCGGCAAGCCAGACAACGTCCTCAAAGCCATCGCCAACACCGGTGGCCTCACCGGCATCGCGTGCATCCCGAGTTTTCTCGGCAACCCGGGTGATATCAACGCCTTTCTCAACCACATTGATCACGTCATCAAGACTACCAACATCAACCACGTCGGCATTGGCTCCGATGTTTCGTACACCTCCCGAAATCAAGCAGCAGAAGCGGCTAAGATTCCTAAATCACAAAAACCCCGCACCCCATGGCGTTACTTCTGGCCCGTGGGGAGCCTGCGCCCACAACCACAAGCGCGCCTTTCGATCGCCTGGACCAACTGGCCACTGTTCACCGTTGGCCTTGTACAACGCGGATACAAAGATGATGAAATCCGAAAAATCATCGGCGGCAACATGCTGCGGGTTTGTCGCGACAGCTTAAAATGAGTTGCAAGCCCTCAACAAAAACCGGAACCTCAAGGCACATGAAACTACTCCTTCCACTGCTGACCGCCCTCGCCGTTTCACTTACCCCACCCGCCGCGCAGGCCGAGCGATTGGTACTCGTCGGCGCATCTTACGGCAAAAATCTACTGGCCATCACCGATGCGGACGGCAAGGTGATTTGGCAGCACAAGACCGCCGGACCGCAGCGAGGCCATACCGGCCATCACGATGTGCATCTGTTGCCCAACGGCAATATTCTCTTTCACGATACATGGACAAAAACGCAGGAGATCACTCTCGGCAAAAAAGTCGTGTGGTCCTATGAATCGGCCCAGATGAATGGCAACGCCGGTAAGCGCGTCGATGTGCATGCCTTTGCGCGGTTGAAGAACGGCAATACGATGATTGTGGAGAGCAGTGTCGGCCGCGTGATTGAGGTCGATCAGGCCGGCAAACTGGCCCATCAATTCCCCTTAAAACCCGGCGGCACGCAAAGCACGCGCTGGGCCCGCCACACCGCCACCGGCACCCTACTCGCCTGCAGCGAACGCCCCGGCGTGGTCACCGAATACGATCGCACCGGTAAGGTGGTCTGGGATTACCTCATCAACACGCGCGTCTACGGCGCCATCCGTCTCAAAAACGGCAACACCCTCATCGCCTCCGGCAGCGGCAAGAGTGTCGTGGAAGTCACGCCTGAGAAAAAGGTCGTTTGGGAAATCAAAGGCCAAGTGCCCGGCACCGATATCAGCCTCGGCTGGATGACCTGCCTGCAGGAACTGCCCAACGGCAACCGCATCATCGGCAACTGCCATGCCGGCGATAAAAACCCGCAGATCTTCGAGATCACCAAGGACAAAAAAGTGGTGTGGCAATGGGATCAATGGGACCTGGTCGGCAACGGCCTCGCCTGCTGGCAGGTTCTCAGCGATGAGCAGTCCGCCCTCGTCCGCAAAAAGTTGGCAGCACTGAAGAAGTAATCTCCCGCCAAACAACTTGCGGACGCATGGCCACCTGTTAGCCTTGGGCAACCAGTGAAAGGGAAGCCATGCCGAATCGTCGTGAGTTTATTAAGTCCACCACTCTGGCCGCGGGCGTAACGGCGCTGGCGGCAGGGCAAGCCACTGAAGCGAAACCTGCCGTGAACGCGAAACAAAAACTCTTCCGCGAAAAACTGCTCGAATGCCTCGGCGGTACGTGGCCTAAAGGCGGGGATTTGAAGCCGGAGAAAACCAAGACGGAGCAGAAGGATGGCTACCGTTTGGAATGGCTGACGTACGAGCTGGAACCGGGCGACCGCTGCCCGGCCATTATGCTGGTGCCCGATGGTGTGAGCGACAAATCGCCCGCGCCGGCCGTAGCCATTTGGCACCAACACGCCGGCCAATGGCACTTGGGCAAGACGGAGCCGGCGGGTCTCGCGGGCAATCCCATGCACCACACCGGCGTGGCGCTGGCCAAGCTCGGCTACGTGGTGTTGTGCCCGGACGCATTGTGCTTCGAGGAGCGGCAGGATCCCCGCAAGAAACTGCGCGGCGGCGCGTACGAGCGATTTGAATTCCTGCGTTACACGGTCGCCGGCCAGTGTATGGCTTGGAAAAATATTTTGGATATGCGGCGCGCGGTCGATTACCTCGTATCGCGGCCCGAGGTGAAGGCCGATCGCCTTGGCTGTTACGGCCACAGTATGGGCTCCACGCACACGTGGCTGGTCGGCCCATGGGAAACCCGCCTGCGTGCGCTAGTGGGCAATTGCTGTCTGCCCACCTACGGTGGCATTCATCGCACCAGCCTGCTGCATTGTTTCCCGAACTTCATCCCGGGCATCCACGAGTACGGCGACACGCCGGATATCGCCGGGTTGATTGCCCCGCGTGCGCTGCATTTGAACCTCGGCGAAACCGACGGCGGCTCGCCCATCCAGGAAGCCCGTGAAGGCGTGAAAACCATCGCCAAAGCCTACGCCCAGGCCGGTGTGCCTGAAAACTTTTCATCCTTCATCGAACCTCAAACCGGCCACGTACTTTCCGATAAAATGTGGAACCACGTGCAGCAATTTTTCGCCAAGCATCTCTCATGAACCGACTCCGCTTCACCCTGCTCCTTTGCCTGAGCCTCGGCACGGTGGCCGCCGCCCGAGAATTGCCGCCCGCTTATTTTCTGATTGGTAACTCGCTCACGTGGGATACGGTGCCCGCGCGGATTGATGGCGATGTGCAATGGCATGTCGACTGCGGCAAACCGATCGCATACATCCACGCGCATCCCGAGAAGCCGTGCGTCAAGACCTCCACGCTTTGGCCCAAGGCGCTGAAGGCTAAGCAATACACCTTTCTGTCCGTGCAACCACATTACGATGCCTCGGTGGCTTCGGCGGCGGAGGCGATTGGCCATTGGATTCGGCTGCAGCCCAACGCCATCGTGGTCATCCACACCGGCTGGGCGCATCATGAAAACCGCGCTGAGGAATACGCCGCCAAGACCGCCACCGGCAAACTCGTCCATAGCGAGGCGCATTATGCGGCGTTGATGGCGCGACTGAAGAAGGAGTTTCCCAAACGCACCATTCGCTCCACGCACGCCATGCGTCTGCTGCATCAAATCGCGGCCGACATCGAGGCGGGCAAGGCGCCGTTGAAGGATGTTTCCGAGCTGCACCGCGACGCTATCCACGTCACCCTCACCGGCGGCCGTTATCTCATGCACAATTGCATGCGCCACGCGCTAAACCAACCGCGCAGCAGCAAGGGGTTTGAAAAGATCGATCCCAAACTCAAGATCTACCTGGACGGCGTGCTGGATACCCTGAAACCGTAATGCGCCCGCTGCTCATCATCAGTATCTGCCTTACCGCATTGACCGCGTTGGCCGATCCGCACTGGTCTTTCCAACCCGTCACGCGCCCGACCACGCCGGCAGGCATGCATCCGATTGATTATTTTGTGGAGAAACAGCTTCGGGAAAAGAACCTGCAACAATCGCCGATGGCTGGACGCGAAGTCCTCCTGCGGCGGGTAACGCTCGATCTCATCGGCCTACCGCCCACGATCAAAGAACTGGAAAACTTTCGCGCAGACAAACGCCCAACAGCCGTGGCATTGGCAGCCGTGGTGGACAGGCTATTGGCCTCGCCGCGATACGGCGAGCGGTGGGCGCAGCATTGGCTGGATGTCATTCGTTGGGCGGAAACGGTTGGCTTCGAGACGAACATCGAACGGCCAGTGGCCTGGCGTTATCGCGATTGGGTGATTACTGCGTTCAATCAAGACCTGCCCTACGACCGATTCATTCGCGATCAACTGGCCGGCGATGTCACCGGCGCGGATGCCGCACTCGGCTTTCTGGTATCCGGCCCCGCGCTGCAACCGGGCCAAATCGGCCGCGATGAAGAGGCCATGCGCTCGGCACGACAGGATGAACTCGATGAAGTCATCCGCACCGTGAGCCAAAGCATGCTCGGCCTCACCATCGGCTGCGCACGCTGCCATGATCATAAGTTCGATCCCATTCTGCAGAAGGATTACTATGGCATGCAGGCCGTGTTCGCCGGTCTGCGCTACGGCAACCGTCGCCTGCGCGGCACGGAAAACGACGCTTGGACCGCCAAGGTGCCTGCCGCGCGCGCGAAAGTGACGCGATTGCAAACCGAGCTAGAGGCCCTGCGCAAAGAGCACGCGCTGCGCCCGCCTTTGCTCAGTGTGCAAACGGAAACATTCGAACCCGTTTTGGCTCAATCGGTTCGAATGAAAATCGCCGCCACAGTCAATGGCGCGGCGGCCTCGATTTACGAATTCGAAGCGTGGACACCCCAAAAACAAAACGCCGCCCTGGCCTCCACCGGCGCGGTGCCCAGCGCCTCGAGCTTTGCCTTGGCCAATCAAACGCGGCATTTTGAAAACCTGACCGACGGCTCGGTCGACCGGCGTCAATCCTTTCCGTGGGTCGCCGCCAGCGCTGGGCCGGCGTGGTTCCGCATTGATTTCCCGAAACCGATGACCCTCCAAAGCATCACGTGGCACAATGGCTCCAGTGTTCCGGCGGAGTACGTAATCGAAGTGCTGCGGCCCGATGATGTGTGGCACCCCATCGCCCGCACAACCGATCGCCTGCCGCGCATGGACGACCGACGCGCTCCGGATAAGGTGAAGCTCACCGAGCTGAACGCCGACCAAGTCAAATCAATCATGGCGCACATCGGCCAGCTCCGCGCGGCGCAAGGCGAACTGAACGGGCTCAATGCTGGCCCGCAAACCTTCGCCGCCAGCTTTGCCTCCCCCGATCCCACTTGGCTGTTGCGCCGGGGTGATCCCATGCAGCGGCTGGAGAAATTGCCGCCATCAATTCCCGGCGTACTGGGCAAACTTCAGCCCAAGGATGCCACCGAACCCGCGCGACGATTGGCGCTTGCGCAGCACCTTACGCGCCCGGATCATCCGCTCACCGCCCGCGTGCTGGTGAACCGCGTGTGGCAACAGCATTTTGGTACGGGCCTCGTGGACACGCCGTCGGACTTCGGCAAGATGGGCAACGCCCCGACGCATCCGAAGTTGCTCGATTGGTTGGCCAGTGAATTTGTGCGGCAAGGCTGGTCCATCAAAAAACTGCATCGCCTAATCCTCACCTCGCGCACCTACCAACAAACCCACCGCCCCAACGCCGCGGCCGCGCGCATTGATACCGATAGCCGTCTGCTGTGGCGGTTCCCCCCGCGTCGACTGGAGGCCGAAGCGATCCGCGACTCGATGCTTTTTGTGAGCGGCAAATTAAATTTGAAAACCGGCGGGCGCGGGTTTGATTTTTTCAATCAACGCGGTGGCCTGTCCGATTATCATCCCAAGGAAACCTTCGAAGCCGATGGCTGGCGGCGCATGATTTACGCCCACAAGGTGCGCATGCAGGCGGTGGATATTTTTGGCGCATTCGATTGCCCCGACGCCGGCCAGATGAAGCCCCGCCGCACCCGGTCCATCACGCCCGTGCAATCGCTCAGCCTGCTCAACAGCCCCTTCGCCAACCGGCAGGCCGACTTCTTTGCCGGTCGCGTCCGGCGCGAAGCCGGCGACGAGATGGGCGCTCAGGTGCAACACGCCTTCCGCCTCGCCACCTCGCGCGACCCCAACCCACGGGAATTGGCCACCCTGCAAACTCTTACTGAACAGCACGGCCTCGAGCAGGCCTGCCGTGTACTGTTCAATTCCAGTTCATTCCTGATGCTCCCATGAAACATAAAATAAAACCACGGACTCGCAGGCTCGTCCCTCCAATCTGCAGCCGAAAAAATGGAGGGACGAGCCTGCGAGTCCGCCATCGAACCTGCGCGCCCACGTGCTGCCGGCACCTTGCCGGCAGAAGTTTGATGAACGACGTTTACCTTCGGCCTGCCGGCGGGGCGCCGGCAGCACAAGTTCTCTCATGACTAATCGCCGACAGTTTTTGATGCAGTCCATGCACGGGTTTTCCGGCGTGGCGTTGGCGGCGATGTTGGCCGAGGAAGGCCGCGCGGAAGGGCCGCGCATTGACGCCACGCGTCCCTATGCGCCGCGCCCTACGCATTTTGCGCCCAAGGCCAAGCGGGTGATCGAGGTATTTTGCTCCGGCGCGTTGAGCCATGTGGACACCTTCGATTTCAAGCCGGAACTGATCAAGCACCACGGCCAACCCTTGCCCGGCAACGATCGGCTGGTGTCGTTTCAGGGGCCGAACGGCAATCTCACCAAGCCCTTGTGGGACTTCAAACCGCGCGGTCAATGCGGCAAGCCGGTCAGCGATCTTGTGCCGCACATTGGCGAGCTGGCGGATGAGCTGTGCTTTTTCCATTCGCTCACCAATAAATCCAACACGCACGGTCCGGCGGAGAATTTCATGAACACCGGGTTCGTCTTCGACGGCTTCCCGAGCATGGGCGCGTGGATCAATTACGCGCTCGGCAGTGACAACGAAAACCTGCCCGCCTTTGTGGCCATCGAAGATCCGCGCGGCATGCCGCAGAGCGGCCCGAACAACTGGGCCAACGGATTCCTGCCCGCCGCGTTTCAAGGCACGCCCTTCAGCAGTACCAAGCCGATCCGATTCCTGAAACGGCCCGCAACTATTTCCGCCACCAAAGACAAAGCCGCGCGCGATGCCCTGCGCGTGTTGGAGCAGGAAAATCAAAACACCTTTCCCGGCGACGCCAATCTCGCCGCGCGTATTGCCAGCTACGAACTGGCCGCCCGCATGCAGCTCACCGTGCCCGAGGCCGCCAACCTCAAAGCTGAGCCAGCGCACATTCGCAAACTGTATGGCGCGGACAGCGACGACCGGCATCAGGCTGCCTTCGCCGACAATTGCATCCTCGCCCGGCGATTGATCGAGCGCGGCGTGCGTTTTGTGCAGCTCTTCAACGGCGCCTACGCTTCCGGCGGTCGCATCAACTGGGACGGTCATTTCAAGTTGAAGGAACAATACGACGTGCACGGCCGCATCCTCGACCAGCCCGTCGCCGGCCTATTGCGCGACCTGAAACAACGCGGTCTGCTGGAGGACACCCTCGTGGTGTTCGCCACCGAGTTCGGTCGCATGCCGATGTTTCAGGCTGGCACCTACGGGCGCGACCATAACCCGCACGGCTTCACCGCCTGGCTGGCCGGTGCCGGCGTGAAAGGCGGCATGAGCTACGGAGCCACCGACGAGTTTGGCTTCAAGGCACAGCGTAACGTCATCACCCCGCACGATTTCCACGCCACCATCCTGCACCTGCTTGGCCTCGATCACGAACGCCTCACCGTCTACCACAACGGCATCCAACGCCGCCTCACCGACGTCCACGGGCACGTGATCAAAGAGGTGCTAACGTAGCCATTGACTGAGTCGATTCACAAATTGATTTTATCAATTCGAAGAACGCCCCGGATTGAGTTATCCTGCTGGGCATGAAAAATACTGTTCTTCTGGCTTGCATCGGGTTTTTAGGCTTCGTGTTGGGTTGCCGTGATCCATTAGCCCTCGACCCTCTACCGCCTGCCCCAAAGAGCATTGCTGCAATAGAATCCCATCCGAGATTCCTTTGGAAATTTGATCTTGGAGATGCGTCCAGTTCTTCCCCGACAATCGGCCATGACGGCACCGTTTACATTGGATCAAGAGCTAAAGATCCCTATGAAGGAATCCTGTACGCAATTAATCCTAAATCCGGACGTAAGAAATGGGAATTTCGCACGGGCGGGAGCGGCATATTTTCTAACCCTGTCGTTGGCGCCGATGGCACTGTATTTATTTCTGACGATCGAAAAGTTTTTGCATTGGACGGGAAAACCGGCGTCAAAAAATGGGGAGCTGAAACAATCGGTCAAACCATGAGTAAAGAATTGGCATTGGATGCCAATGGAACACTCATCGCCATTGGAGGGACAATTTGCGCCTTGAACTCGAAGACCGGAGAGAAAAAATGGGAGACTGATTCCATAGGCTACATGGGATATCCACCTTCGTTTGGTGTTGATGGGACATTTTATATTACTTACGGGCATCGAATTTTTGCACACTCGATTGTGGATGGGAGTGAAATATGGCGATCGACACAAGAAAGCTATACTGGCACACCAGCCTTGGCTCCGGATGGCACCATCTTCATCGGCACGGGAACAAAAGGTGGATCCACAAAATCAAAAATCTACGCATTAGACAGTAAGACAGGTGAGCAAAAATGGTTTTATCAAACAAAAGGGAACATGGTTGACGCAGATCCCGTGATCGGCACTGATGGGACCGTTTATGTAAGTTCCGGAGATTCATTTATGTACGCCTTGGATGGGAAAACCGGAGAAAAGAAGTGGGAGTTCGAAGCAAACCAATGGAGATCTCGATCCGCCGCGATCGGGACGGATGGCACGGTTTATTACGGAACGGACGATTATTCCGTTTACGCACTGAATGGCAAAACCGGTGCCAAGCTCTGGGAATTCCCGACGGGTTCGATCATCCAAACATCCCCTGCACTTAGCCAAGACGGCACCCTATTCATTGCTTCGAATGATTACCATCTGTACGCCATTAAAACGGACAGCAAAGGTTTAGCAAAGAGCTCATGGCCCATGTCTGGACAAAACAACCAAAGAACGAACCACGCCGCCAAGTAACGCGCGCTACTGCCCGCTACTTGTTCGGAAATCGCTCATCAACAATCTTCGCATCTTCGGGAAGGCGAATGCGATTGAGGTCCACAATCTTGCCGTCGATCACGAGCTCAATGGCGTGGAGGGTGCAGTCTTTGAAATAGACACCCGGCGTCTTTGAGAAATCGGTTTGCTCAGGCTTCACTTTCGCGGGCGGGTTGCCGGCGGCCTTGGACCACGTAAACAGTCGGATGCCGGCGGTTTTGTTTTTGGCCGGACGCGTGTCCAAAACCCTCACGTGCGGCCCGCGCTTGAGGGTGAGGGGCACCTCCTTGGGGCGCAGCTTCAGGAGATGCGGCCACATGGCCTCGAATTGCTCGCGATCCTTGAAGGTGATTTCAAAGCTGTTGTAGGCTTTGCCTTCATGAATGCGGCCATGGCTCCAGGTCCAGGCCTGTTTGCGGAGTGGATCCAACTCCTTGGGCCAATCTTGCGGCCACCACCCGCCCGGTCCGCCCAAAGAAAGGGCCTGAGCCACCGGACTCAGCGCGAGCATGCCGATGGCGAGGGTGATGAGGCGGAATAGTTTCATGAAGAGTTTGACGGACTCGCAGGCTCGTCCCTCCATTGTGTGATAGTTGGAGATTGGAAAGTTCGCCGAATTTCGTATCATGGCGGCGCTAAAAATTGGCATGCGGCGCGTAATTTTTCATTTTGTTTTTCTCGCCTCCCTCGGCTGGGCTGGGGCGGTGGAATTGCCTGAGGTGGCGGAGGTGTTGAGGGCGCGGTGCATGGATTGTCATGACTGCGAGACGAGCAAGGGCGGTGTGAATTTGGAGGCGCTGCTGGCGGCAACGGATTTTCGGGAGAAAGAAAACGCCAAGATCTGGCTAAAGGTGGATCACATGGTGGCCACGGGCGAGATGCCGCCTAAAAAAAAGAAGCCGCTCACCGCCCCGGAAAAGGCGGTGATCACCGGCTGGTTCTCGGAAGCGTTTGTGTTGAAGGACGGACGCGAACACATCGGGGCCACACCGCTGCGTCGACTGACGCGTTATGAGCTGATCAACACGCTGGAGGATTTGCTGCACGTGAACCTCAAGCCCGCGTATGTGTATAGTCCGGAAGTCCCGGCGCTGTTGCCCTCCACGCTGGAAACTCTGCTGCCGGCCGATGCGCCGGGCGAATCGGGTTTCACCAACGACGCCGCTCAACAGGCCGGCACCCCGCCGCCGATCCTGAAGCTCAGCGCGGCATTCGATTTTGCGCTGAAGACTTTTGCGAAAGATCAGGAGGCACGCGCGAAGGTGTTTGGAATGAAAGTGATCCCGGCGGATTTGCCGGATGCCGAGGCGCGAGAGATTCTGCTGCGCTTCACACGCCGGGCGTGGCGGGGCTATCCCAATGCCGCCAACGAAGCGGTCGTGTGGCGCGCCTACCAAACCCAGCGCCAAGACGCCGCGCCGCAGGCGGCGTTGCTGCACGCGATGAAGATCGCCCTCCTTTCGCCGGCGTTTATTTACCGGATGGAGATGGTGCAAAACCGGCCGCTGCCTTACGCCGTGAACGATCGGGAATTGGCCAATCGTCTGAGTTATTTTCTTTGGGCCAGCCCGCCCGATGACGAATTGATCCGCAAAGCCGACCGCGGCGAACTGCGCCGGCCGGACGTGCTCGCCGCTCAGGTGGATCGTCTGTTGAACTCGCCGAAGCGTCTGGCGTTGGCGGAAGATTTCGCCGGACAATGGCTGGGCTTTACCGATCTCGTGGACAACCGCGTGTTTTACCAGAACGAAAACTGGAACCGCGGCGTGTACGATGAGGCCCTGTTTTTCTTTGATGAATTGGTGAAATCGGACCGGCCGATTCTGGATCTCATCGATTCGAACTGGGTGTACCAGAGCAACTACACCGGCGTGCGCACGGCCGGCGGCGGGCATGCGTTTGAGGCGAAGTACGCGGATATTTTCGACTGGCGCCGTCAACGGCCGGGCGGCATTCGCGAGCGATTTTATGAACCGCCGCGCTTAATCAAAATCAACAGCGACCAGCGCGGCGGACTGATCACGTCCGTCGGCATTCTGCGGGTCACCTCCGCGCCCGATCGCACCAACCCCATCCGACGCGGCGTGTGGCTGCTGGACAAGGTGCTCGGCCGGCAACTACACGCGCCGGAAAACATTCCCGCCCTCAGCCAAAGCGAGCGCGTGAATGGCAAGAAACTCGAGGATCTCGCCGACATCATGAAGGCCCACGCCAGCAAAGCCATTTGCGTGAGCTGCCATCAGCACATCGACCCGCTCGGGTTGGGTCTGGAGAATTTCGATCCCTTTGGCAAATGGCGGACCACCTATCCCAACCGCCGACCGGTGAAGAGCGACGGCGCCTTCCCCAACGGCGCGGCCTTCAACACGCCGCGGGCGATGAAACAAATTTTGCTGAAAGATTACCGCGAACCCATCGTCCGAAATTTCACGAAACGCCTGCTGGCCTACGCCATCGGCCGCAAGCTCAAGCCGCACGATCGGCCGGCCGTGGACCGAATTTGCGCGGCCCTTGCGGCGGACGGCAATAAAATGAACACCTTGATCCGCGGCATTATCGCCAGCCCGCAGTTTCAACAACGACAAGACGCACCATGAGCAAGTCATCCTACCTCATCCCGCGCCGCACCTTTTTGCGCGGCATCGGCGCCACGCTGGCCCTGCCGGCGCTGGAGATCATGTCGCCCGCCCTCAGCCACGCCAAGACCGCCAAGCCCAAGCGCCCCGTGCGCCTGGCTGTGCTCTTCAAGGGCGCGGGCGTGAACCCTACCTCATGGGATATCACCGGCGCCACGGAAACGGAGTTCACCCTCTCGCGCCTATTGCAGCCGCTGGAGAAAAACAAAAAGGACATCGTCGTCCTGCGCAATATCGACACCGACCAGCGCGCCAATGGCGGCCACGAGAATGTGACCGTCACCTTCATGACCGGCCGCACGCGCAAGAGCCGGCTGGAACAATGGCAATCGTTTGATCAAGTGATCGCCGATGAGGTCGGCCGCACGACGCCCGTGAAATCGCTCGCGCTACGCAGTGACACGTATCTCGATCACAAGGATCCCGCTGAGAACTTCATTTCCTACGGCACCGATGGCAGTCCCCTACCCGTCGAGGCCAAACCGGAGGTGGTATTCAACCGTTTGTTCAAGGGCTTTCACAACAGCGACTTTCGCCAGCGCACCACGAGCGTGTTAGATGAAGTGAAAGACAGCTACGCCGCCATTGCCCGCAAGGCCAGCCGGCGCGATCAACAGGTGCTCGAGCAGTATCTGCAATCTGTACGCGAGGTGGAGCGCGATATCGAGCAGTTCAGCACACAAGGCAACGCCGCGCGCGATGCCAAGCTGCGGAAGATCCAGCCCGTGCCGGCCGTCAATAATCTCGCCGAACGCACCGCCGCCATGCTCGACCTAATGGCGCTGGCCTTCTGGACGGACATGACCCGCGTAAGCACGCTGATGATGGCGCACACTGAGAGCCGGTCCACCTTCGAGTTTCTCGGCATCAATGACGAGCTGCACATGCTTTCGCACTTTGTGCGCACGCGCAACCGCTCCTCCGGCTTGGACGGCTACGACCGCATCAACCGCTGGTACATCAGCCAGTTCGCGCGGTTCATCAACCGCCTCAAGGCATTGCCCGACACCGAGGGCACCGTGTTCGACAACAGCGCCGTGCTCTTCGGCTCGGGCATCAAACACGGCGATTATCATTCCGTCACCGATCTCCCCCTCGTGCTGGCCGGCGGCGGCGGCGGGCAAATCCAGCCGGGGCGGTACGTGGAATATCCCAACGTGCCCAACGGCAATTTGCATTTGAAGCTCATGCAGATCATGGGTGTGCACCGCGATCAATACGGCAACTCCACCGGCGTGTTGCCGGGCATCTCGGAGAAAGCCAACCTCGCACCGCGTTACGTGGATGACGGCTCGTGGAAAATCACCACCGATGCCGGCAACAAGATCGCGCTCAAGGGCCTGCTGAAGATCAGCGTGAAAGCCGATGACCTGAACCATTATCTGGTGCAACTCTCCGGCGGCAAGGAACTCGACATCCGCCCGAGTTTTGGCAATGTCCACAGCACTCGCCTCGACGCCAGCGTCGGCTCCGTCGTCCAGCTCGAAGGCGAAACCAGCGTCAAAGACGGCCACAAAACCATCACCAAGATCACTCGCATCAAGCGTCTGTAAATGAAAACCCTGCTCGCCCTTCTCCTCACCACCGTCGGCCTCCTTGCCGTCTCGCCGACGTCCACGGGCATGTGATTAAAGAAATCCTCCCCTGATTTTTTAACAAAAAAATTTACGCTTGAACCCGCACGACCACTCTTTAGGTTAGCCGTTCCCATGAAAATTAAACAGGTCATTTGTCAGGTGCTACGGTTGGAGTCGGTGGAAAATAAAACCGCGAGCAGCCAAGATGCCGTGATTGTGCGAATCCGCACGGACACGGGACTCGAAGGTGTGGGCGAGGCAGACTCGTCCCCGGAAGTAGTAAAGGCCATCATCGATGCACCCTTCAGCCACAATGTCGCGTGTGGATTACGCGAAATGTTGCTCGGCGAAAACCCGCTGGAGACCGACCGACTTTGGCAGAAGCTCCATCGCGGCTCGCAATATTTCGGGCGCTCATCGGTCACCCTGTCAGCCATCAGCGCGATTGACTTGGCCTTGTGGGATCTCAAAGGCAAACATTTTGGCGAACCAATCCACCGACTGCTCGGCGGCAAACGCCACAACAAAATCCGCGCCTATGCATCCATCCTTTTTGGGAGCGATGGCGCAGAGACTGCGGACATCGGCCGACGCTGGATTGAAGCTGGCTACACCGCGGTGAAATTTGGATGGGAACCGATGGGCGAAAGCGAAGCGGTGGACCTGGATCTTGTGCGCGGCGCGCGCGAAGGCATCGGCGAAGACGCCACACTGCTCATCGACGCCGGCTGCGTATGGGATGCCCGCACCGCCCTACGCCGGGCCGAACGGTTTGCCCAGTACAATCCCGAATGGCTGGAAGAGGCGCTTCAACAGGCAGACATCGACGGCTACCGTTGGTTGCGCGACCGCTCACCCGTACCCATCGCGGCCGGAGAGGGCGAGTGCGGAGCGGAATCGTTCCGGGCACTCATTGACCGGCACGCGCTGGATGTTTATCAAGTCGATCTATCACGCAACGGCTTCACCGATGCCAGCTACATCCGCCGCCGCGTGGAAGAGATTGGTGCGCGCCTGTGCAACCACTGCTACACCAGCCCCATCACCCACGCCGCCAGCGCCCATTGGCTCTCCACCTGCCGCGACGCGTTTTTGTTTGAAGATTGTGTAGAAGATTCCGCGCTCCGGCACGAGTTAACCCACGAGAAAATCCAGGCCAAAGATGGCTGGCTGCACGTCCCCGACCGCCCCGGCCTCGGCATCACTCTTAACGAGGAATTCATCAGCCAATACCTCGTCTCCGAATCGGGCGCATAACATTCCCATCCAATGACCTTTTGGGATTGGCTGATTGTCCTGGTGCTTAACGGCGGCGTAATCGCTTTTGGGTTTTATTTGGCACGCGGCACCAGGACGAGTGAGGATTGGTTTCTCGGTCGACGCGCGCTGGCGTGGTGGGCAATTGGCCTATCGATGTTTGCCACCAATATCGACAACGCCGACCTCGTCTCGCTCACCGGCACCACGTACAAAGAAGGCCTGCACATCATCACCGTGCACACCCTCGGCTCACTGTTGGGCGCCTGCTTTGCGGCGTTTTATGTGGTGCCGGCGATGGCGCGCGCAGGCCAATACACCAACGCCGAATACCTCGAAACCCGCTTCGGCCCGGGCACGCGCGTGCTCAGCGCGCTGATACAAATCCAATATCGCAGCAGCATGCTGGGCCTGATGATTTGGGCCATCTACTTGCTGCTCACAAAATTTCTCGGCATGCCCGCCTCCACCGCGTGGCTGGCCATCGTGGCGCTGGTCGCGGCGGCAGCGTTGTACACCTCATGGGGCGGGTTGAAATCGGTAGTGATGACCGATGCGCTGCAGGGCGTAATTATGTTCATCGGAATGGGCGTGATTTTCGTGGCGGTCTGGAACGCTGCCGGCGGTTGGTCGAGTATGATCGAAACAATTTCAAAACAAGGCCAAGGCGACCTCGCGCACGTCGGGCGATATTTTGGCGATAACAATAAAACGCCGCCGGTTTTGATTCTCATTGGCTGGACGATTATCGGCTGCGGATACTGGAGCGTGAACCACAGCCAAACCATGCGGCTAGCCGGCGCGCGTTCCTTCTGGGATATGAAGATGGCGGCGATTATCGGCGCAACCATCAGCATGCCCATCATGGTCGCCTGCGCCTCAATGGGCCTCTTCGGGCGGGCGCTGTTTCCCGGCTTTGAAAACCCCGACGCGTTGTATCCGCACATGGCGGACCAGTTCTTGGGAGTCGGCGCCAAAGGGCTCGTGGTGGCCGCCATCTTTGCGGCAGCCATCAGCACATTCGATTCCATCGGGTCCTCGCTCTCCGCGCTGTTCACGCGCGACATTTATGCTCGCCACATTTCCGGCCAACGCGATGACCGCCACTACCTCAAAGTCAGCCGTTGGGCCACGTTGGCAATTCTCGCCCTCGGCTTCGCGTACATTCCCTTCATCAGTTCCAAGGACACCATGCTAAAAGCGTTTCTTACCTTGATTCCTGTTTTTGTCACCCCGTTGTTCACCATTTATTTGATCGGAATTTTCACTCGCGCCCACGCCCGCGCAGGGCTCATTGGCCTGATCACCGGCAGTGCATACGGCCTTGTGGCCTTGGTTGACCGCGAAATTCACGACCTCGTCTGGCTCTCCAGCAACTTCACCGGCCGCTGGGTGGCGCTGACTTGGGCAATGGTATTCACCGCAACCGGCGCGTTGGCCGCCACACTTATTTACGGCAAACACACTGACCAACCGCCTCCCCCCCAACCGTCCGGCTGGCTGCGCAACAGCAGCGAATCGCTCGGCACGCTGCCCGAGCATCCGTTCCAAACCACCCCGCCCCGCTGGCTCCAACCTGGCCCCATTGCCCTCGGGCTAATCGCCGCAACCGCCAGCGTTCTCTTTCTATTTTTTTGGTGAACCCATAAACTGATCCTAATTATGAACGACCAACATCTCACCGAACATCGTTACGAAAAACTGACCTGGCCGGAAATCAATGACGCCATCGCAGCGAAGCAAATCTGCATCATCCCGTGCAGCGCCGTGGAACAACACGGGCCGCACCTGCCGCTGGATGTGGATATGCTGCTCTCCAACAGCGTCGCCCTCGAGGCCGGCCGCCAGCGCGCGGAGAAAACGCTCGTGCTGCCCAGCGTTTCCTACGGATACACCGGCCACGTAATGGATTTCCCCGGCACCATCAACGTGCACTATCAGCATTTCATCGATCAGGTTTTGGACATCACCAAAAGCCTCGCCTACCACGGATTCAAGAAAATCCTGCTGCTCAACGGCCACGGCTCGAACATGCCGAACCTCGACCTTGTCGCCCGCCGTTGCAATCTCGAGACCGATGCCGAGTGCGGCCTCTGTGCGTGGTGGCACCTGCTCACCGTTGATCCCGATTTTCTGCCCGGCTGGCGCGAAAGCGAATTCCCCGGCGGCTGCGCCCACGCCTGTGAATTAGAAACCGCCATGTACCTCCACCTCGATCCGGAAAATGTGCGGAAAGACGTCATCAAATCCGGCGATATTTCCTATAACACCACCAAGTCGCCGTACCGCTTCACCGACATTTACGGTGTCGGCGCCATCAATATCACCAGCTGGACCGCCAGCTATTCGGATACCGGCGTGCTCGGCGACGCCGAAAAAGGAACTGCCGAAAAAGGCAAAGCCGCCTTTGAGGAAGCCGTGAAACATCTCTGCGGTTTCATCGACGAATGGCACGCCCAACCCCCGCCCATCCGCCACGAAGCCCACACCCAAAAACCCACCATCCCCATGCCCTGGGGACAGGCCGATTCACTGCCACGTCAGTAAAATTAACCGCCAAATGGTAGCGTGTCGCACAGAATTCGCGCCGAATCGTTGCTCACGCTCAAAATTCATCCTCGGCATTGGAATGTCGATCTTCCCACCGGTTTGATTGCTTCAGCGTTGACTAAAATCAATCAACAAACCATCGACACAAATCGTTAACGATCGGTCGTTTTCCAAAACCAACCGCTCCTCCCTCCAGTCTTGCGCGGCCTGTCCGGTTGGTTAAGCTCGCGGCTATGAAACTTACTGACCTCAAGTGGCCCGAAGTCGATTCGCTTAGCAAGGACTTGCCCGTGGTCATTCCCATCGCCGCCCACGAGCAGCACGGGCACCATATGCCGTTGCATACGGACAGCCTGTTGCTGGGCGAAATTGTCCAGCGAGCCGAGGTGCGTGTGGGCGGGGATATTCTGTTTGCGCCGCTGCAGTGGTTGGGCAATTCGCATCATCATATGGATTTCCCCGGCACCCTGTCCGCCGAGCCGCGCGCTTATCTTGATCTGCTCAATGGGCTGCTGGAGAATTTCATTCAGCACGGCTTCAAGCGGTTGATTTTGTTGAACGGCCACGGGGGCAACATGGTGCCCGGCGCGCAAGTGGTGTTTGAGCTACGCCAACGACTGCGCGATCGCTCCGACCTGCTTCTCCTCTCCACTACCTACTGGGACAACGGCGCCCCGACCGCTGCGCGCGATGATTTTGTGCAAACGCAAATGGGACACGCTGGCGAATGGGAAACTTCGATGATGCTGGTCATCCGACCCGAGTTGGTGGGCGACCATACGGCCGTGCCCGAGGTGCCCTTTGGCGAGGCCTTCCCCACCGCCACGCGCGGCTGGACGATGCCCGATCGTAGCAAGCCCGGCCACATCGGCACGCCCGCCGCCGCTACCGCCGAGAAAGGCGAGACGCTACTCACCTGTTTCACCGACGGCGTGTGCGATTTCCTGAACCGCGCGCGCGATTGGGATGGCCACAGCTGGGAGGGCTGAGCTCTCAGCACCGAACATTTGATCACCGCAGGCAAACGCGGTACAACGGCGGCCATGAGCGATACCAAACCTCTTGTTGTGATCACCGGCGCCAGCTCAGGCATTGGCGCCGCCACGGCCAAGGCCTTTGCCGGAGCCGGATTTCCGCTGCTGCTGCTGGCGCGGCGGGTGGAATTGATGGAAGCCCTCGATCTGCCCAACACCCTGTGCCGCAGTGTGGATGTGCTCGATCGCGAGGCGATCAAGGCCGCGGTTGCCGAGGCGGAAGCTGCGCACGGGCCCACCGAGATTCTGATCAACAACGCCGGCATCATGCTCAACGGCGATCCGACCACGCAAAACCCCGAGGAATGGGATCGCGTCATCGACGTGAATCTCAAGGGCGTAATGAACGGCGTGCATGCCGTGTTACCCGCCATGGTCGAGCGGCAGGGCGGCACCATCGTGAATCTCGGCTCGATCGCCGGCCGTAAAACCTTCGGCGCTCATTCCGTTTATTGCGGCACCAAGTTCGGCGTACACGCCATCACCGAGACCATTCGGGAAGAGGTCGCCGGCAAAAACGTGCGGCTCATCACCATCGCCCCCGGCATGGTCGGCACCGAACTGGTCAGTCATTCCACCGATGAAGCCGCCAAAAAAGGCTGGTGGGATTACGCTAATCAAATCGGCGGCCCGCTGGAGCCCGAGGACATCGCCGACAGCATCCTGTACGCCTGTCAGGTGCCCCAGCGAGTGTGTGTTCGGGAAATGGTCATCTGCCCGACCCGCCAGGAACCCTGAGCGATTCAGCGCTTGACGCCTCACAGCCCTGCCGCACACTAGCGGTATGAACGGTCGTGTTCGCACTCTATTGGTCGCCGGTTTGACCACCGGCCTGTGGGCGTTCGCCATTGATGTGGAGGAATTGCCGCCGCCCGCCAAACAGGTGGTTGATTTCAAAAAGGATATCTGGCCGCTCTTTCAACAGCACTGTGTGAAGTGCCACGGCCCAGATCAGCAAAAGAGCGGTTACCGGATCGACATCGCCGAGCTGGCTCTCGAAGGCGGCGAGATGGGCGAAGCCATCATCCCCGGCAACAGCGCCAAGAGTCCGTTGATCCATTTCATTTCCGGGCTGGACGAGGAAGTCGTGATGCCGCCCAAGGGCGACCCTTTCAATGCCAAAACCGTCGGCCTCATCCGCGCCTGGATCGATCAGGGCGCGGACTGGCCGGAAGACGTCGGCGCGAAGGCGGTGGACCGGATGGATCATTGGGCGTTTAAGAAAATCACATGGCCCGGTTCGCCGCGGTTCATGCAGCCGATTGATGCCTTTGTGAAGGTGCAACTGGAATCGAAGGGGCTGGGGTTCAATCCACGCGCGGACAAGCGCACGTTGATTCGCCGATTGTATCTGGTCATGCACGGGCTGCCGCCGTCGCCGGAGGAGGTGGAGGCGTTTGTGAACGATTCGGCGCCCGACGCCTACCCCAAGCTGGTGGATCATCTACTGGCCAGCCCGCGTTACGGCGAACGGTGGGCGACGCATTGGCTGGATCTCGTGCGCTTTGGAGAATCGCATGGATTCGAAACCAACCGCGAACGCATCCACGCTTGGCCCTACCGCGACTGGGTGATCCGTGCGCTCAATGAAGACAAACCGTACAACCAGTTTGTGCGCGAGCAACTGGCGGGCGATGCGCTGGGCGAACCCATCGGCACGGGCTTCCTCGTCGCCGGACCGCACGACATCGTGAAAGGGCAATCGCCCGAACTCGGCCGCATGCAGCGCGCCAATGAACTGGACGACATGATCAACACCACCGGCACGGTGTTCCTAGGGCTCACCACCGGTTGCGCGCGTTGTCACAATCACAAGTTCGATCCCATTTCGCAGCAGGATTACTACGCGCTCAAGGGCATCTTCGAAGGCGTGAAACACGCCGATCGCAATCTGCCGCTCAACGACGCCGCCAAGGCCAAGACCGCCGCCATGCAACAGCGGGTTGGGGAATTGAAAACGCAGCTGGCCACATTCATCGCGCCGGTCGGCCAAGGCAAACGCCCGGCGGTGACAGCCAAACACAACATCGAATCGTTCCCCGCCGTGGAGGCGCGGTTTGTGCGCTTTACCATCACTCGCAGCACCTCCAGCCAACCGTGCCTTGATGAGCTGGAGATTTTTTCCGGCGCGAAAAATATCGCGCTCGCCAGTCAAGGCGCCAAGGCGAGTTCGGGCGGTGATTTCAAACACGCGCTGCACAAGCTCGCGCAAATCAATGACGGCCAGTACGGCAATGCCAAGAGCTGGATCGCCGCCGGCAACACCGGCTGGGTGCAAATCGAATTGGCCCGGCCCACCCGCATTGACCGCATCGAGTGGGCGCGCGATCGGCAGGGAAAATACGCGGATCGCGTGCCCATCGGCTACCGCATCGAAGCCGGACTGAAGGAAGGCGAATGGAAGACGATTGCCAGCTCAACGGATCGCCAGCCGTTCAAAGGCGGCCAGCCGGCCAAGCCGGTTTATGCCTTCGATACCCTTCCGAAAGCGGAGGCGGAGCGCGGCAGGCAGTTGTTGGCGGAACTGGAGCAGACCGAACAGCAACTCAAGATTCTGCAGAACAGCACCAAGGCGTACGTCGGCACGTTCGCTCAACCCGGACCGACCCGATTGTTTTATCGCGGTGATCCGGAGTCCCCGCGCGATGCGGTTACGCCGGGTGCCTTGGCCAAGTTTGTGTCGCTTAAGATCGATGAGAAGACCGTCGAGCAACAACGCCGGCTCGCTTTGGCCGATTGGATCGTAAGCGATACCAACCCACTCGCGCGGCGTGTAATCGTCAACCGCATCTGGCAACATCACTTCGGCGCGGGGCTGGTGGATACACCCAATGACTTCGGCCGCAATGGCGTAGCCCCGACGCATCCCCAGCTGCTGGACTGGCTCGCGTCCACTTTGGTGTCCGACGGCTGGTCGCTCAAGAAACTGCACCGCCGCATTCTCCTCACCCAAACCTGGCAACAAAGCAGCCGCCCCCACGCCAAGGCGCTGAAGATCGATGCCGCCAGCCGGTTACTTTGGCGATTCCCCACCCGCCGCCTGGAAGCCGAGGCCATCCGCGATTCCATGCTGAACGCGAGCGGCGTGCTGGATTTGAAAATGGGCGGCCCGGGCTTCAGCGGGTTTGAGGTGCAGATGGAAAATGTCCGCCACTTTTTCCCGAAGAAAAACTACGGCCCCGCCGACTGGCGTCGGATGGTGTACATGACCAAAGTGCGGCAGGAACAGGAAAGCGTGTTCGGCGCCTTCGACTGCCCCGACGCCAGCCAGGGCGTCCCCAAACGCAGCCGCTCCACCACGCCGTTGCAGGCACTCAACCTTCTCAACAGCACCTTCGTCATGCAGCAAGCCGCCCTGCTCGCCAAGCGCCTGCAAACCGACGTCGGCAAGGATCTCCAACAACAAATCGCCCGCGCCTTTACCCTCTGCTTCAACCGCCCGCCCACCGCCGATGAATTGAAAGACGCCACCTCTTTCATTCAAGCCGAAGGGCTGCAGGCTTTTTCCCGTGCAATGTTGAATGCGAATGAATTTGTGTTTGTGCCATGATGGAATCCTCACGCAGAGACGCAGAGACGCGGAGTGTTGAACTGGAAACGAATGAGGTTTCCGGCGCTGTGGTGAATTGTGCGTTGCGGATTCATCAAAAGCTGGGGCCGGGATTGTTGGAATCGGTTTATCAACGGATTCTCGCATACGAATTGCGGAAGGCGGGTTTGACAGTGGAGACCGAAGTGCCTGTGCCGGTCGAATGGGATGGGCATGTCATTGATGAGAGTTTCCGTGCTGACCTGATTGTCGGCGGCAAAGTTCTGGTCGAGTTGAAATCCGTCGAACGCATCCAACCCGTTCACAAAAAACAAACCCTCACCTACCTCAAGCTCAGCAACCTCCAAGTCGGATTACTGATCAATTTCGGAGCTTCGCTTCTCAAAGAAGGCATCCATCGCATCGTAAACGACTTCCCTGAAAACCCCTCCGCGTCCCCGCGCCTCCGCGTGAGTCCAAAAATATGAACTCTCTCCTGAATCGCCGTCAATTTCTTAGCAACACCGGGCAAGGACTCGGCGGGATTGCCTTGGCCAGTCTGCTGGCGCGGGAAGGGGCGCTGGCGGAGGATGGCCCCATCCGACCGAAGATTGATCCAGCCAAACCATTTGCCGCGCGGGATGCGCATTTTAAAGGCAAGGCCAAACAGGTGCTGGTGATTTTCTGCTCCGGCGCGTGCAGTCAGCTGGACACGTTTGACTACAAGCCGGAGCTGATCAAACGCCACGGACAACCGATGCCGGGCGGTGACACACTCAAGACGTTTCAGGGCGCGCAGGGTAATCTCACCAAAAGCCCGTGGGAATTCAAAGCGCGCGGGCAATCGGGCAAGATGGTGTCCGAACTGGTTCCGCAATTAGGCGAGCTGGCCGATGAGATGTGTTTCATCCATTCGCTCACCGGCAAAACGAACACGCACGGCCCCGGCGAAAATTTCATGTCCACCGGTTACACGCTGGATGGGTTTCCCAGCATGGGCGCATGGATGACGTGGGCGCTCGGCTCGGCCAATGACGAATTGCCCGCCTACGTGGCCATCCCCGATCCGCGCGGCACGCCACAAAGCAGCGTCAACAATTGGGGCCCCGGCTTTCTGCCTGCGGCATTTCAAGGCACGGATTTCAACGCCAGTAAACCGCTGCGCAACCTCGCTCGTCCCGCCGGCATCAGCGCCAAGACCGACCAAGCCACCCGCAGTTTTCTCCAGCGCCTCAACGAACGGCATCTCCAGAAATTTCCCGGCGACACCGAATTGGCCGCGCGCATTTCCAGCTATGAACTGGCCGCGCGCATGCAGCTCAGCGTGCCCGAAGTCAGCGATCTCTCCACCGAGAAGGCGTCCACTCTCAAAATGTACGGTGCCGACGACGCCACCAATCCCATCAAGGCCGGCTTCGCCAAGAACTGCATCCTTGCCCGGCGTCTTCTGGAGAAGGGCGTGCGTTTCGTCCAACTCTTCAATGGCGCCTACCAAACCGGCGGCGAAGGCGTTAGCAACTGGGACGGCCACAAGGTGCTGCACCAACAATACGCCAAGCACGGCCCCGTGCTCGATCAACCCGCCGCCGCCCTCCTGCGCGACCTCAAGCAACGCGGCATTCTGGAGGACACCCTCGTCGTCTGGTGCACGGAATTCGGCCGCATGCCGACCTTCCAAAAAGGCGCCAGCGGTCGCGACCACAACCCCGACGGCTTCACCGCCTGGCTTGCCGGTGCCGGCGTCAAACGCGGCCATACCCACGGCGCCACCGATCCCTTCGGCTGGAAAGCCGAGCAAGACGTCGCCACCGTCTACGACTTCCACGCCACCCTCCTCCACCTCCTCGGCCTCAACCACAAACGCCTCACCTACTACCACAACGGCTTCGAACGAAGGCTCACCGACGTCCACGGGCACGTCATCAAGGACGTCCTTGCGTAAGTTCTCTTTTTAGAGTACACTTGCAGAGTGATCGTCAGCTACTTGGATTCGGTGACGGAGAAAATTTTCGCGGGTGAAGATTTGTCCCGAAAGGAATCCAAAAGATTCGGCGACTTGGATGTGGACAAAGCTCAGGAACGCTTGGCGATTTTGAATCAGGCATCCGAGCAGGATTTGCTGACGCTGCCGGTATTGCACTATCACGCCCTGCGCGGGACAAAGCGCTACTCGATTGACGCCAACTCGCGCCGGTCGAAATGGCGCATCACCTTTGCGTGGAAGGATGATCAACTTTGTGATGTGGAATTGGTGAAAATTGAGGACCCCCATTAAAATGAAAACACCCAAACTGAAAACCAACCCCGCGGCGGGATTGATTGCCGACACGCTAGAGCACGAGGCCCTCAGCGCCGCCGAGGCCAGCCGGGCGATGCGGATTCCTCGCAGCCGGTTGAGCGATATTTTTGCCGGACGCAAGGGCATCTCCGCCGACACCGCGTTGCGGCTCGAGCAGTACTTGGGCATTTCCGCCGCGCTGCTGATTCGGCTGCAAGCTGATTTTGACCTGAGCGAAGCCGCCCAAGGCAAAGGCAAGATCATCCGCCGCGAAGTCACTCCGCACACAACAGCCGCATAACTGCGACCGGTTGACATTCCGATATCATTGCGTGACTTTATGATTATGAAGTCCGCAATTTCCCTACTACTCTCACTTCTCTGCACTAGCTCGTTATTTGCCGAGCCGCCTAAGTTATTGCTCGCGAAGACTTGGGATGAATCGATCGATCCGGCAGGCTGGTGGATCAGTGAAAAGTACGACGGAGTGCGGGGGTTTTGGGATGGCAAATCGCTTTGGACACGCGGCGGACACCCGATTGTTGCTCCGGATTATTTTCTGGCCGAACTCCCAACCGGGCTGGCGTTGGACGGGGAACTTTGGTTAGGGAGAAGACAGTTCGAGGAAACTTTGAGCACGGTTCGACGGCAGATTCCAGATGACCGGTGGCGCCGGATGCATTTCATGATTTTTGATGCGCCAAAAATCAAAGGAACGTTTGAACAGCGCACGGCATTCCTCAAAACGAAATTGCCCTCCTCATCGCGCCAGGTGCAGCTGGTGCCTCAGTGGCGCTGTCAGGGGAGAGCACACTTGATTGCAGAGCGGGACCGAATTGTGAAAGCCGGCGGCGAAGGATTGATGATTCGCGAGCCAGAATCGATCTACGAAGGCAAACGCTCGGGCACGTTGCTGAAGGTGAAGACGCACGAAGACGCCGAGGCGACGGTCATCGGCCACAAGCCGGGCAAGGGGAAATTCACCGGCATGCTCGGCTCGCTGCGCGTGCGTGCGAAGGATGGCCGGGAGTTTTCCATCGGCACCGGCTTCACCAATGCCCAGCGCAAAAACCCACCGCCCATCGGCGCGGTGGTGACGTACCGCTATCGCGGCCTCACGAAAAACGGACTGCCGCGGTTCCCGTCATTTTGGCGATTGCGGCCGAAATAGATTCCCGCTTGCAATTGATCCGTGCAATCCATCCAATGCGGGCGCGTTCATGGAAATGACCCGACAGCTCGCGGCCATCGTGTTCACGGACATCGCCGGGTTCACGGCGTTGTCCTCGCGCGATGAGTCCGCCGCCTTCGCCGCGCTGGAGAAACAGCGCGCGCTGCTCAAGCCGCTCGTGGCCGAGTACGGCGGCGAATGGCTCAAGGAAATGGGCGACGGACTGCTGCTGAGTTTTCCCAGCTCGCTCAAGGCGGTGCATTGCGCGGTGGTCATTCAGCAAACGACTGCCGCGGAGGAACACCTCAACCTGCGCGTGGGCATTCATCAGGGCGACATCATCGCGAAGGATGGCGATGTGTTTGGCGACGGCGTAAACATCGCCTCGCGCGTGGAACCGCATGCGCCCGTCGGCGGCGTGGCGATGACTCATCGCGTGCAGGAAGACATCGCCAGCCATCCGGACTTCACCACGGAGAGCATCGGCTTTCCCCCGCTCAAGGGTGTGGGCCAGCAAATGGAGCTGCACTGCGTGGTGAGTCATGGATTGCCGCGTCCCGAGAAAAAATGGAATGCCGCCGGCGCCGGTGAAACGCCCGATGAGATCGGCGGTTACAAACTCGTGCGCGCCATCGGCCGCGGTGCCTTCGGCGAAATCTGGCTTGCGCAAAGTGTCACCGGCAAATTTTTCGCGCTCAAGATCGTGCGCCGCAGCAACTTCGACGACGACGGCCCGTACCAGCGGGAGTTTCACGGCATCCAGCAATACGAAAACATTTCGCGCGGCCATCCCGGCTTGGTCGATCTGCTGCACGTGGGCGGCAGCGAAAAAGAGGGCTACTTTTATTATGTAATGGAGCTGGCCGACGACCAGACCGGACAGCCACTTTCCGACCCGGACACTTACGAGCCGCGCACGCTCCTCTCCGACCGTCGATTGCACACGCGGCTTTCCACCGACGACACCCTGCGCGTGGGCATCACCCTCGCCCGCGGGCTCGCACACCTGCACGGCTGCGGCTTTCTGCATCGCGACGTGAAACCCGCCAACGTCATTTACGTCAATGGCCAGGCCCGGCTGGCGGACATTGGCCTGCTCACCGCCATGGACAACGCCGCCACGCTCGTCGGCACCCCCGCCTACATGCCGCCCGAGGGCCCCGGCCGCGCCGAGGCGGATATCTATTCATTGGGAATTGTTTTATATGAAATGGCCACCGCCCAGGAGCCCACTCAATTTCCCGCCTTCCCCGAGGTGTCTGCCGATTCCCCCAGCGCGGCGAAGTTTCACCAACTGCAGGCCACCATCCTCAAGGCTGCCGCGCAGCATCCGGACCATCGCTATGCCGAGGCCGGCCAACTGGCCACCGAGCTGGAGCAGATTTTGCAGGACACCCTCACCACCGAGCCGCAGTACCGCGTGCAAAAGGACAACCAGCAATGGGGGCCGTTCACCCAAGCCGAGCTGTCCAGCCACGTGGCCAGCGGCACCTTCACCGTCGACGACCTTTGCTGGACCGAGGCACACGGCGATTGGCAACCGGTGGGAACCGTGCTGGGCGTTGAACCGCAAGCCGCGCCGGTTGCCGCCAAAGAGACGAAAGCCGCGCCGGTGAAGTTGATCGCCGCGACGGGCATTGTGGTGGCGGTATTGGCATTGCTGGCGATTGTTTTCATGGGCGATGACGAGGCCCCACCGGATCCAGATGGACCCAATGGGCCGGGCGCACAATCGCCAACGCAAGACTGGGGCGAGGTATATTCGGGAGAGGCGCACGAGGGGATGATTCGGGCAGTGGCATTTGACCCGAATGACTCCACCATCCTCGCCACCATTTCGGATGTGGACGGTGATCCGCCGAAAGTTTGGAGCTACACTTCCGGCAAACTGCTCGCCACGCTTTCCGGCCACACTCATGAGGTGATGTGCCTGGCATTTCATCCGGCCAATCCCTGGCTCGCCAGTGGCAGCGGGGATGACAAGGTGTTGATTCACGAGCTGTCCGGCGGAAAGCGGTTGCACGAGCTGGCGCACGAACCGGTGGATGGGCGCGACGGCAGCGTGGCCTGCGTCGCTTGGAGCGCGCGCGGTGACCGGCTCGTGACGGGGCTGAAGGATCACACGCTGCACCTTTGGAATCCGGAAAACGGATCGCACTTGGCGCAGCTGGGCGAGCACCCGATCGAAGTCAACGCCGTCGCCTTCAGTCCGGTGGACAACAAGACCGGAGCCTCGATATGTGAAGCGGGAGAAATCAAGACGTGGAACAACAACGAAGGCCAAGCCAAACATTTGGCCACGCACCGCGACGGCGGGGCGGACATCGCGTTCAGTTCGGATGGGAGCATCCTGGCCACAGCCGGCAATAACGGCAACGTGATCCTGTGGTCCGCGCACGACGGCGAAACTCTCGCCACCCTCGAGGGCCATGAGGAGGGCGTCATGTGCGTGGCGTTTCATCCCAACGGCAAATGGCTGGCGAGTGGAAGCGATGACGACACGGTGATCCTTTGGGATCTGGCGTCCTGCCAAGTTTTCAAAAAGCTACAAACCACCGAGGACGTCAACGCACTCGCCTTTTCCGCGGACGGTTCGCGACTGGCCGCCGGCAGCGCGGATGGCACGGTGAAAGTGTGGGCGATTCCGACAAGGTAATCGCAACCCGCGCTGGCGTTTTCATCCAGTCACGCGTAGCCTCGAGTTATGAAATCCCAAGCACCCATCACCAAACCACATTGATGGAGATTTGAGTTGTTTGGGTTTTGGGCATTGGGCATTCCCACTCACCCCCTCACTTCAGTCTCGCGTATTCCTCCCCACTGTGCTTTACTTTCCGGCTATGGAGGGTTTTGGTTCCCAGTTTCCGCCGCCACCGGTGCGCCCGTGGTGGCATCATTTGGCGTGGGCTTTGCCGTTAATGGCAATCACCGGGGGGCTCGGCTGGTGGCAGGGTGGCAAGCGTCAACAAGTCGCCGCGCCCATCGAACGCCCGCACGCGGTAAAGCCAGTGGAGAAAAAACCCGCGCCAAGCGTGACGGTGACCAATCGGCCCGCACCTGGGATCGGCGAGCGCGTGCCGGTGCGTCCGGAGACGAATCAATGGATTTCCCAACGCGGCGTGCGGGTGTACACCAACGCCACCGATGCCGCCCGCATCGGACTCACCCGCATCGGCGAAGAACTCCCATCCCTACCTGCAAACTTCACCCCGCGCCCAGTGACAGCTGGGAGTGATTTAGAGATTCAAGTTGCCTTGGATCGGCGCGGTTTTTCGCCCGGCTCAATCGATGGAATGAGCGGCCCACAAACGGTATCGGCCATCGCAGCCTTTCAGCAGCAGCAACGGCTGCCCATCAGCGGCCGACTCGATACCGCCACACGCCGCTCACTCACCCTGCGCGCGCCGGTGTTTGCGCAGTACAGCGTTTCCACCAATGACCTGGCGCGGCCGCAGCCACTGGGAAAAACTTGGGCCGCCAAATCGCGCCAAGCCATTTTGGATTACGAAAGCGTGTTGGAATTAGTTGCCGAAAAACATCATTGCTCGCCGCGTTTTTTGCAGAAAATAAACCCGCTCGTGCATTGGCCCAGCGTGCGCGCGGGCACTGCCGTGAAGGTGCCCAACACCGCCGGCCCCGGCACGATGGCCGGCGTGGGCGCGCTGATTCACATTCAGTTGCGCGCGAAAACACTGCGCGTGTACGACAGCAGCACCAATCTTGTGGCTCAATTCCCCTGCTCCATCGCCACGCGCGTGGAGAATCAACCCGTTGGTCGACTGGCCATCACCGCCGTGGCGCATCCGGCCAATTACACATTTAACCCCACGCGCTTTCCCAACACCCCCGAAGCGCTTGCGGGCAGCGGGTCGCTCAGTATTCCGCCCGGCCCGAACAATCCCATTGGCACCGCGTGGTTCAGCCTCAGCCAACCTGGTTACGGCATCCACGGCTCGCCCGACCCGGAAAAAATCGGCCGCACGACTTCACTCGGCTGCTTCCGGTTGGCCAATTGGAACGCGGAACGGTTATTGAAATTGGTGAATGTGGGGACGAGTGTTTTGGTGGAGTGATTTTGGTAAGGACGGCTTTGCGCCTCCGTGGAAACTTGAAGTGAGCCCCTACCTTCTCATCCAATCTCTTAGCGGATTATTCCGCAACAAATCGAAAACCAATTCGTTCAGGCGTGCGGCTTTTTGTTCTTCCACGCGCAGCACTTGCACGGCGGTGGCGAGCAGCACCACGAGCAGCGCGGTGAAGTAAATGCTGAATTGATTCCATTCGAGGCCGAGCCAGTTCACTTTCACGCCGGTGAGCGCGTCGATGAGGATGCCCCAGAGGATTGGAAAAATACCGATGGCAAGACTGCCCACCACTGAGTAGAGCGCGAAGAAATGACTCTTGCCCAGCTCCGGCACCGTGGCCATCGCGAGCTTGGTAAGGCTCATATAAAATGTGCAGAAGCCAAAGCCCATCACGAGGTACACGCCGCACACCCACTCAAAGCGCACAGGAATTTGGCCGCCGCTCATTCCAATCCACACTGCCATCACTAGTCCTAAAATGCCGAGCGCGAGAAACATCAGCGGCCGACTGCCCAGCCGATCCAATCGCGAATACAAAAACCACAAGGTAATCAGACCGCCCACAAACTTGGCGGCGCTGGCGTAGAGCACTCGGTCATCGGCGAGAGCGCCCTCGCCGGTCTTGAGAAATTTCACGATGAACCCGAGCAGTCCGCCCATAAAAATTGCCCAGATGAAACTCACCCACAACAGTTTACGAAACGGCTGATGTTGGATGATCTCGCGCCACTTCACCGGTTGTTTGCTTTGGGCATCTTCTTCGGCCACGGGCGCATCGGGCACGCGATGAACGAACCATAAACTCACCCACCCCATCACGAAACTAAACGCAAAGAGCGCGGCAAACTGATGCGGCACAGCATCGCGCCCAAGATACATCGCCGCCAACAATAGCGCAAAAAAACTGCCGATGTTGTTGGCCGCCGACTCGCGCGTGAGATAGCGCCCGCGCACGCGTTCAGGAATGATGCCGGTGATCCACGGAAACCACGCCGTACTGGCAATGCCTCGAATGAGATTAAAACAAAACAGCGCGCCAATAATGAGCGCCAACTGACTTTGCGGGTTGAGATGCCCATCCAGCAGCGGCACGGCCACCAACGGTAAAATAAAAATGAGCCGCAACGTCCAGCCCACCGTGATCGAGCGCTTGTAACCAAAGCGGCCCACGTGGTCGGCGGCGGGGATTTGGAAAATTACCATCAAAGGCGTGATGCCCGCGATGAGCCCTATGACCGTCGCGCTGGCGCCCAAACTTTCCGCGTACAAAATGATGGGGCTATCCATCACAATCATGCACGAAACAAAGTTGAAAAAGAAAAACACAAACAGGTGATTCACCCCGTTCGGAAATCCCGAATTGTCACCTGCCGCGCTCAAGCAGATTTTTTGGAAGACGAAGCCGTGTATTCAGCGGGCAAAAACGAAAGCAACAAACCCGCGCCCACCAGCGCGATGCCGAGGTAGCTCAGGAAGCCACTCGTCCAGAGCGAGCCCAAGTGCAGCAGCAAACCGAGGCCCATCATCATCGCGACAATTTTGGCGATGGGCGCATTGAATTCCTTGTCGAGATTTGCGCCACTCATCCAATGGCGCAGCGGTTGGCGCGCGACGAGCATAAAGAGCACTTGCATGATTGCAAACCAACGCAGCGAGTTAAACGCCTCATCCATAAACCCGTAACTGTGCAAACCGATGCCGAGCATATTCACGCCAAACCACGACCACGCAGTGACGATGTTGCCGAAGATCGCCAGCATAATTAGCCCACGATCACGCACCAAGCCGCCCCAACGACAATGCAAAATGATGGCATTCCAAACCACAATCATCAGCGCGCCGTTTTCCTTGCTGTCCCAACCCCAGAAGCGTCCCCACGATTGATCCGCCCAAATGCCGCCCAACACCGTGCCCACGAAACTGAAGAGCGTGGCAAAACACACAATGCCGTACACCATTCGGGCGAGCCCTTTGGCGATATCACCAGTGAGCGAAGGCGTGAACACGCCGCGCAACACATAAACCAGCGCGAGGAATCCCGCGAGGAAGGTGGCCGAATAGCCGATGGTGATGCACACCACGTGCGTGGCCAGCCAGAAATTGGTATCCAACACCGCGCGCATCATTTCCATTGTGTCGCCTTCCTTGGAAAGATGGGCGGCGATGATGAGCGTGGAAAATCCAACGAGCGCGGCAACACAACTGCCGATGCCGTTGCGATAAATGCGTTCCAAAATCCAACCGAGCAACACCGCGCCCCAACCGACAAAGATGGCGGAGGAATATAAATTAGTCACCGGCGGCCGGCCTTCGAGCACCATCCGAAAAATCAATCCGGCGGTGTGCAGCACCAACGCGAGGCCGATTAAATAAAATGCGGTGTTCGATAATCCGCGCGACATGTTCAGCCACGAGAAACACGCGAGCAACAGGGCGATGACATAAATCCACTGCGCCTGCGCGAACGGTGCGAAGGTGTTGAAGAAATGCTCGTTGCTGCCTTTTTTGACATCAATGGAAAATCCATTTTCGCTCAGCCAATCACTGTGCTTTGTCACGGCAGCGTTGAAGGCCTCCGGATTGCCGCCCACATACGCACTGCTCATTTCGGCATAATGATGCGCGGGCGACGGGAGTTTGCTTTCCGGAATGCCCGCGAGAATGGCATCGGCAGTCTTGTGCCAATCGAAGGCTTCCCAATTGGGATCGGGCGAATACACCTCGCGCTGGCGCACTTGGGCCACGGCAAATTCCAGCACCGCCTTGGCTTCGGCATCGGTCCATTTCGATTTTGTTGGATCGGCCAGTGTTGCGTCATCCACGGCATCCACAATCTCGTCGAGCAATGTTTCCCACTTAGAATTTTCCCAATGGCCCAAGTCGCGCGGCAGTTCGTACGCTTTGGGTTTGCCCTCGAGCACGGCGGCCACGGAAGTTTCCCATTGGCGCGCGTCCCATTTCGGATCGCCCGTGGCGGAAGGGATCATAAATAAACTGCTGCGTTCTTTCATCGCCTGAAACGGCGCTTCCACAGTGAGTAGATGGCGGGCGAGTTTGGATTGGTCTTCCTCCGGCTCTGCAAGAAAAGACCGCACGGCAAACGCGATGCGCATAAATTGCGCGCGTTGGGTCTCCGGCATTTGGTCAATGATCTCTTGATTGGAGGCCACCAATTTCTCCAACCGCGCGCGCACTTGGGTGACGAGATGATTGGGGTCGGCATCATCGAGGTCGGCTTGTGTGATGTCGCCGAAGCGGCGCAGTTCATAAAACAACAGGCCAAACGTCGACGCAACGTCCGTGTGTTTTTTCTCGAATGCACGATACGTGGCTGCGTAATCCGCGCCATCGGTTTCGATTTGGCGCAACCGCTTGGCGTAATCCGCCACGCCGGGCGGATCGGCATTGGGCTGCGTGTCGAGGTCCAGCCGATTGGGCTGAAGACTATAGCGCAGCTGAATATAAATTTCCAACGCGTGCGCCAGCTTGAAGGCGGCGCGCTCGTAAGGGGTGCGCGTAGCGGCGTCCTTTTTGCCGATCACCATTTTTTTCCTGTGCAGCAATAAAACATTAGGGCGCATTTGCTCGAAGGTATAAAAACGCAGGCCGGATTGATCGACGCCCGTTTGCTCGAGTTGCAATTCACCGAGCAGTTCCGGATGGTCGATGCGAAAAATAAAACGGCGATCCGCCACATCCGGTTTCATCAACACCTCCATTAGCCACTCGGTGGGGTGCAGTTTTTTGGGGCGCTTATTAAACTGATAAAATTTGCGATACGTCAGCCCTCGGCCATCACCGGCTTGTTGCAGTTTGTAGAGATTATCCCACTCGCCTTTTGGGCCGTTGCCCTCGAGGGCGATGCGTTGTTGGCCGGCGATTTGCAGGAGCGAGGTGCGCGCCACGGAATCCAACGGCTTTACTCGACCGCCCTGCAGCACGGGCAGTTTGCCGAATGATAAATAGTCGAAGCCTTCCTTCACCGTGGGCGGCGATAGCACGGGCTTCACGGCAAAGAGCAGCGTGCAAAGGCCAAGGACAATCCACGGCACGATGCTCGGTTTTTGTTTTTCGGATTGCTTGGGTTGTTTAGATTCGTCACTCATCCGTTGGCCTTCTTTCGTTTACGCGCAAATCCAATGAGGTGAAATAAAAATTGGTAAATCAATCCCAGCGCCACGATGAGGCAGCCGATGTACGCGGTGCGCCAGTTGGGATTTTTCACCACCTGCAAAACCGTCTGCACCGTGGCCCCGAGTTGGTCTTGATTCATTTGATATTGATAAAACGTCAGGCCGCCTTCGCGCAATGGCTCGTTCATTGAAATATCTACTGGCCGCGATTCGCTGGATCGCTCGACAATGACACGGCTTTGGAAATTCTTGGGGATTTCCGTGCCGCGATATTTTTCCCATTTCAAATTCACCAGCGTGAGATGGAAACCCAAATAATGCCGCTTGGGGCGGAGGATGAGTTTCCATTTTTGATCGCCGACGGAAATGGATTGCTGAAATTCGCTGGTGCACGAAGCCAGCCAGGTGCCCAGCTCCTCGCCTTTGTGACTGATCTTCAGCACGGCCACCGGCTGATTGCGGTCGTCGTCGAAAGCCGTTGCGAGCGGTTGTACGAAGCGAAAGTAATCGCCGAGCCGACCTTTAGTCGTGCCGGTATGATATTTCAGGGCACGTTGTTTGATGCGAACGATAAATTGTTCGGCGGCTTGAATCATTTTTTCCATCTCACCGCCGCGATAATTCCTGAGGGTTGGCACAAAGTCATCCGCTTGGACGTTGAATTCCTCCAGCGTGCCGTTGGGGAGGTTCCCTTTCACCGCGCCTTTGAACAGGTCACCAACGGTGCGTTGGTCGTCAAACGTACGCGCCGCAACAAGCATATCGCGCAGATTTTTTTGGTTAAAAATGAGTTGCTTGTCGGATTCGCCCAGGCCGAGAATTTCCATTTCCATTTCACCCACCAGCCCCAACAAACTGGCCAGCGAGCGCAACTCAACCGTCTCGGCGCGTTGCTGATACACACGCCCTTTCAGTGTGGTAAGCGCCTTGCGATTTTTGGGGTGCGGCGATTTCTGCAAGTGCTCTTCCAATGCCGTAATCCGCAATTGGATCACGGCAAACACTTCATCCACTTTCGCTTGCCGATGCGACTGTTGTTCGTCCCGATCAAGATCAATTAACTGGCTCACCGTCATCGGCCGGGCATTACGCCAGTATTCTTTTGTCTCGATGGTTAGTCCTGCCAATTCGGGATGCTGAATGTTGAGTTTGTCATTCAACATTTGTTCCGGAATGGAGACCACCCGATTGGAATCGCCGACGGGCAGCATCAACGCCAGTTCGTTGTCATCAAAAGACACCGTATAATTCCGGCGGTCGCCGCGTTCCATATGAACGAAACTTTCTTCCTGCAGTAAATCCGTAGCCACCTGACCAATCAACAACGTGACAATGCCGATGTGCGTGAGATAAATGCCGGCCTTCTTAGCGGACCACTCGAAGCGGTCATAATACGCCACTCCTAAATTGATGAGCAATAACGTGCCGATAAGGTAGCCGCCGGGGAAAACCGGCCAACCGGGATTGATGATTTGTTCCGGCGTGAGCGGCGTACCCTCCACTTGGAATAATTTGAGCAACATAAACCAACCGGCCTCGGCGGCGTGTGCATCAATAAAGAAACTTTTAAAATAACGCTCAACCGCAATGTTCAGCCCCATCGGTTCCTGCGCCAGCGTGCCAAAGAAAATGATGACCAACGAAATCAACAACAACGTCACGGTGAGGCGCAGCGACGTAAAAAATTGATAAACGGGATTGGCTTTCAACGCATTCATGATCATCGCCATTCCGACAGGTATTTGAGAAACTCATCCTTTTCGGCGGCCACCACGGCGGGGGTGCCCATCAGTTTATAAAACCACGTCAGCTCATTGCGGGAAACAATAACGCCGACCAACCGCGTTTCCAATTGTGTCCGTTTCGAGGTGCCGTTGAGATCGACCAGCCGCGCTTCGGTTCCCAAGGAATCCACCGGCTGCACACCGTTTGCGAGATTCGTTTCGTCCAAAGGCTCGAGCCCCAGTTGGCCGCGCCAACGGTTGACATTGCCGAGCAACCCGCCGCCGTCGCCCTGCAAAACCGTAAGAGAAACAGTCGCCGTTCCCGTGCCTTCTTTGGCATTGATGGAAAATCGCTCTTTTTCGGGTCCAAAAGGAGAATCCAAGCCCCAGCTTTGAGGCGGACTGGGCTCGGCAGGAATAATGTGCACCTCGATCTTTTCAGCCTTCTCGCAACCCAAAAAACCGACGGCGGCGAACAGGCCAAGGCAAAAAATTCTAAGCAAAGTTGTCATTGCGTTGGTGGGACGCTTCACCGCGTCGCATCATTCATTTGCCTACTTAAGGTCGAGCGTCATTAAAAACGCAATATTGTTGGGCGTGTTACGCAGTTTGCTGAGGAGCAGCTCCATGGCTTCCACCGCAGGCACGTCGGTGAGGGCGCGGCGCAGCAGGGCCACTTTGGAAAATTCATCCGGATGATACAGCAACTCTTCCTTCCGCGTGCCGCTCATAGCGACATTGATGGACGGGAAAATCCGTCGATCCACCAGCGAGCGATCGAGGTGCACTTCCATATTTCCGGTGCCTTTGAATTCTTCAAAAATCACTTCGTCCATCCGGCTGCCGGTGTCCACCAACGCCGTGGCCATAATTGTCAGTGAACCGCCTTCCTCAATGTTGCGCGCCGCGCCGAAAAATCGCTTGGGCTTATGCAGCGCGTTGGCGTCCACACCGCCGGAGAGAATTTTGCCACTGTGCGGCTGCACCGTGTTGTAGGCGCGGGCAAGGCGGGTAATGGAATCGAGCAGAATGATCACATCCTTTTTGTGCTCCACCATGCGGCGGGCTTTTTCAATCACCATTTCGGCCACCTGCACGTGGCGCTCGGGCGGTTCGTCAAATGTGGAGCTGATGACTTCCGCGCCGATACAGGTGCGTTGCATATCGGTGACCTCCTCGGGCCGCTCATCGATGAGCAGGATAATGAGAAACGCTTCGGGGTTATTGATGAGCACCGCGTTAGCGAGCTTTTGCATGAGCACGGTTTTGCCCGTGCGCGGCGGGGCGACGATGATGCCGCGGCTGCCTTTGCCGATGGGGCACACGATGTCCAACACGCGGGTGGAAAGTTCCTCCGGATCGGTCTCGAGCAGAAACCGCTCTTCGGGAAATAGCGGGGTGAGGTTATCGAAATGCGTTTTGTCTTTTGCGATTTCCGGATCCTCATCGCCCACGGCATCGACCTTGAGCAACGCGAAAAATTTCTCCTTCTCTTTCGGCGGCCGGATGCGACCCTGAATTTGGTCGCCGGTTTGCAGGTCGAAACGCCGAATCTGAGATGGCGACACATACACATCCTCGGGACACGGCAAATAATTGTAGTACGGCGAGCGCAGAAACCCAAAGCCCTCGGGCAAAATTTCCAGCACACCCTCGGCGATGAGCACGCCACGATCCTCGGCGTGTTTGCGTAGGATTTGAAAAATGACCTCGTGCTTGCGCATGGTGCCGAAGTTTTCCACCTCCATTTCCTTAGCCATCCCGTTGAGTTCGGCGATGTCTTTTTGCTGAAGATCACCCATGCGAATCTCTTCGCCATCGGCGTCCTCCAACGCGGCGAGATCTTCACCATATTCCTCCACGTCGCGCGGCAAGCCTTCCGGAATATTACTGCCGCCGCGCTTACGGGAACCGCGCTTCATCGGACGACGCTTGGGATTTTTATTTCCGGATTTGTTTGGGGGTCTGGGCATGTCGTGTTTTTTTGTGGGTTAAATTTTCGCCCCGTGCAGTGTGCGCCCAGCCGTGGGATGGGAGATCGGGGAATGTGGAACTGGGCTATCGCCCGGCAAATCAATACGGAAGCGGGAAACGCGTGGTCAGTTCGCGGACACGCTGGCGGACTTTGCGGGCGGCGTCAACATTTTTTACATCAGCCAAAACCTCGGCGATCATATCGGCAATCGCCGCCATTTCCTCCTCTCGCATCCCCCGCGTGGTCATCGCCGGCGTGCCCAGCCGTACCCCACTGGCCTTGAACGGCGAGAGCGTCTCAAACGGTATCGTGTTTTTATTCACGGTGATGCCAGCCGTATCGAGCGCTTCCTGGCATTCCTTGCCAGTGAGGCCCTTGCTTTGCACATCCACCAGCAGCAAATGATTATCCGTGCCTCCACTCACCAACCGGAACCCGTTGCGCTCCATACCATCGGCCAAGGATTTGGCATTCAAAATTATTTGCTGTTGGTATTCCTTAAACTCCGGCGCGAGTGCTTCTTTCAAACACACCGCCTTGGCGGCAATCACGTGCATCAGCGGCCCACCTTGGATTCCCGGGAACACATTGCTGTTGAGCGTCTTGGCATATTCCCCGCGCGCCATAATGAGACCGCCGCGTGGGCCGCGCAAAGTTTTGTGCGTGGTGGTGGTGACAAAATCCGCGTGCGGTACGGGGCTGGGATGGCATCCGGCGGCCACGAGCCCGGCGATGTGCGCAATGTCCGCCAGCAACATCGCGCCGCTCGCCTTGGCAATCTCACCCATCCGCTGGAAATCAATAAGCCGCGGATAGGCACTCGCACCCACGGTGATCATTTGCGGTTTGTGCTCCATCGCCATTTCGGCGAGTTGATCGTAATCAATCCGCTCGTCGTCCTTACGCACGCCGTAATGGACGATCTCGAAAAATTTGCCGGAGAAGTTCGCCGCGTTGCCGTGCGTAAGATGGCCGCCGTGGCTGAGATCCATCGTGAGTAATTTATCGCCCGGCTTGAGCACCGCGAAGTACACGCCCATATTTGCGCCGCTGCCTGAATGCGGCTGGACGTTCACGTAATCCGCGCCGAAAACTTTTTTGGCGCGCTCGATGGCCAGTTCTTCCACGACGTCCACGTGTTCGCAGCCGCCGTACCAGCGTTTGCCCGGATAACCCTCGGCGTATTTATTAGTGAGCGTGGAGCCTTGTGCTTCCATCACGGCGGGGCTGGTGAAATTCTCACTGGCGATCAGCTCAATGTTTTCCTGCTGGCGCTGTTTCTCGTGCCGCAGCACCTCGTCCACATCGGGATCCACCACTTCCACGCGATGATCGGGTTCCAACTTTTCTACGCGCCGCGCGTGGCGGCCGCCCTCAAAATCTGTCCCGAGAAAATCCCCCAAAATATCCTTGGCCGCTTCTGCTCCGGTTTTGTTTGCCGATAAGCAAAGCACATTGGCGTCGTTATGCTGGCGCGCGAGCACGGCCGTGCCCGGCTCATCAACGAGCGCGGCGCGCACGCCGGATACTTTATTAGCGGCCATACTCATCCCCACGCCGGATTTACAAATGAGCACGCCGCGCGCGTGTTGCCCACTGGCCACACTGCGAGCCACCGCCTGAGCGAAGTCGGGATAATCGCAGGACTCCCCGCTGGCGGGGCCGTAATCCTGAACGGTAATGCCTTGCGCCTCGAGATGCGCGCGCAATGTTTCTTTGAGGGCAAAGCCGCCGTGATCCGCGCCCAGGGCGAGGGTGTTTTTTTCTGATGCTGGTGTCATTGAAGTTTGATTCACGAAAGGGATGAGCGCCTCGATGCCCTCTTTGATTTGATTACGGCAGACTGTGTAAATTGCGAGGTCGCCGCCAATGGGATCGGCGATATCCTTACGGTCGGCCGGCAACACCTCCACAAACTCGCGCAGCAAAAAAATCCGCTCGCGGGCCTGCGGGAAAAAGCGGATGAGATTGTCCACGTGCCCGCTGGCAAGGCCGAAAATATAATCCGATTCGGCGACCATTTCCGGCGTGATCTGCGCGCTGCGCTGGTCGGTGATGTCGATGCCCAGTTCCTGCATCGCGGTGACTGAGTGCACGCTGGGCGCCGCGCCATCAATAGCACCCAAGCCGGCTGACAGTGCTTCAAAGCCGCTCTGCTCCTTGGTGAGTTCGCGGAAAAAGCCTTCGGCCATCGGGCTGCGACAAATGTTGCCCGTGCAGATAAAGAGAATTTTTTTCATTCCCGGTTGGGTGGACGCAGCCGGTTAATCCTGCAACGCCTTGGCGGCAATATCCCCGCGAACATGCGCGCCTTCAAACTTTATTTTATCCACCGCCGCGTAAGCGAGATCGCGCGCGGCCTCTAACGTATCGCCCACCGCCGTGACGCCCAGCACGCGGCCGCCGCTGGTGACGAGGGTTTCGCCGTCGCGCTTGGTTCCGGCATGGAAGACTTTTACGCCTTCCATTCCGTCCGCATCGGTGATGCCGGTGATGGATTTGCCTTTGGCGTAGCTTTCGGGATAACCGCCCGAAGCCATCACCACGCACACGGCGGCTTGATTGCTCCAGTGCACGTCCATCTCCGCGAGCCGCCGATCGATGCTCGCCTCGAAGAGATCCACCAGATCGGTTTCCAATCGCATCAGATAAACCTGCGTTTCCGGATCGCCCCAACGCGCGTTGAATTCCAAAACTTTCGGGCCGTCGGCGGTGAGCATCAGTCCGGGATAAAGCATCCCGCGAAAATCAATGCCCTCCACCTGACACCCCAACAGCCACGGGTCGATGATGGCCTTCGCGGCTTGTGCCAAATCCTTATCGCTCAAAAACGGCGCGGGCGAAAAGGTACCCATCCCGCCGGTGTTGAGGCCCTTATCGCCGTCAAGCGCGCGTTTGTGATCTTGCGATGTGGGAAACAAAATGGTGGTGCGCCCGTCGCACATCACGTGCAACGAAATTTCGGTACCCTCCAAAAATTCCTGAATCACCACTTCATCGCCCGCCTCGCCGAATTGTTGATCGACCATTACCGAGTCAATCGCCGCCTCCGCTTCCTCCAATGTCTCGCAAATCAAAACCCCTTTGCCCAGCGCGAGGCCATCCGCCTTCACCACGCAACGCCCATTCAACTCGCCCGCAAACGCCTTGGCCGCTGTTGGAAAATTAAACGTGCCCGCGCGGGCGGTGGGGATGCTGTGCCGCGCCATGAAATCCTGCGCGAAAACCTTCGACGATTCAAACTGCGCCGCCTCCGCGTTCGGCCCCCAAATGCGCAAATCATTTTCCTCGAACAAATCCACAATGCCCCCCGCCAGCGGATTATCCGGCCCCACCACGGTGAGGTCCGGTTGATGCGCCCGCGCGAAATCCAGCAACGCCTCCAAATCCTCCGCACCCACCGGCACGCACTCCACCGGCTCCCCGCCCGCGGTGACCTCCCCTGCGATGCCGCCATTCCCCGGCGCCACCCAAAGCCGCTTCACCCGTTCGCTCTGCGCCAACTTCCAAGCCAATGCGTGCTCCCGCCCGCCACCGCCGATGAGGAGAATGTTCATTGCGCCAACTTAACTTTGCCCCGCCCTTTTGTCACGTCGCCGATGATCCACGCGTTGTGGCCTCGGCGGCGGATGCTTCGGAGAATGCCGTCGGCTTTGGGGCCGCTGACGATGGCGGTCATGCCGATGCCCATATTGAAAACTTGATGCATCTCGGCGGTGGACACCTTGCCGTGTTTTTGGATGAGCTCGAACACCGGCAGCACGGGCCACGTACCTTGGCGAATCGTGACACCGCAACGCTTTGGCAGCACGCGCGGGATGTTGTCGATGAAGCCGCCGCCGGTGATGTGCGCGAGGCCCTTAATGGCGCGGGCGCGGCGGGGTTTATTGAAACTCTTCAGCAACGCCTGCACGAGCGGGCCGTAGCTGACGTGGATTTTCAGCAGCTCATCGCCCGCGCTGCAGCCCAGCTCGGGCACGCGGGTACGGGGCTTGAGTTTCATCGTTTCAAAAAATACTTTGCGCGCGAGCGAATAGCCGTTGGTGTGCAGTCCGCTGCTGGCGATACCGATGACCGCATCTCCGGGCTTGATGCCGCGTCCGTCAAGCATCGCACTTTTTTCGACCACGCCGACGATGGTGCCGCTGACGTCGTACTCGCCTTTTTTATAAAAGGTGGACATCTGCGCCGTCTCGCCGCCGATGAGGGCGCAGTTGTTTTCCGCGCAACCGAGGGCGAATCCGGCGATGATTTGCTCAAACACATTCGGCTCCAACACGCCGGTGCCGAGGTAATCCAGAAAAAATAATGGCTCCGCGCCAAGCACCGCGATGTCATCCACGCAGTGGTTCACGAGATCCTGCCCAATGGTGTGATGGCGCTTCATCGCAAAGGCGACCTTGAGCTTGGTGCCCACGCCATCGACGCTGGAGACGAGCACGGGGTTTTTGTATTTGCCCGGCTTAAGCGCGAAGAGACCGCCGAAACCGCCGACTTTGCCGAGCACTTCAGGGCGCGATGCGGATTTAAGCAGGCGCGAGAGGCCGGCTTTCACTTGATTGCCCAGCGCGAGGTCCACGCCGGCTTGTGCGTATGCGGTTTTACCCATAGTGAATGACCAATGACCAATGACCAATCACCAAGGAATGCCGAATGACAAAATGACCCATTGGGGTTTGGGGCTTGGTCATTCCTTGGTCATTGGATTTTGGGAATTGGTCATTCATAACAGTCTAGGCTGCGTGTCTTCCGCCACGAGACTCTTGGCGCGGTCGCGTTGGCGTTCCATAATGTGCTTGTCCACGGCGGGATCGTATTCCACTGGATAATTTCCATCGTAACACGCCATGCAAAATGATTCCTTCGGATGACCGGTGGCGCGCACCATTCCCTCCTGTGAAAGATAATTCAGCGAGTCGGCATTGAGATAAGTGCAAATTTCTTCAATCGTATTATTGGCGGCCATCAACTTACTGCGATCAGGAAAATCAATCCCGTACACGCACGGATTTTTGTGCGGCGGGCAGCTCACCAAAACGTGCACTTCTTTCGCGCCGGCTTCTTTGAGGCTGTTGACGCGCTTTTTACAGGTGGTGCCGCGCACGATCGAATCATCCACGATGATCACGCGCTTGTCCTTCACCAATTCCGTGATGAGATTGAGCTTCACGCGCACATTGAAATCGCGGATGAGCTGGCTCGGTTGTAAAAAACTGCGGCCCACGTAGTGGTTGCGGACGAACGCCATCTCGAAAGGGATGCCACTCTCGTGCGCATAACCCAGCGCGGCGCAATTCCCGCTATCGGGAATGGGCACCACAATGTCCGCGTCGATGGGGTTTTCGCGCGCCAGTTCGCGGCCCATTTCCACGCGCACCGTGTGGACGTTGCGACCGTCAAGATTGCTATCGGGCCGTGAAAAGTAGACGTACTCGAATATACAAAACGACCGCTTCTCCTGTTCGGGAAAAGCCTCGATGCTACGCAATCCGTCATCATTGATGATGACAATTTCGCCCGGCGCCACATCGCGCACAAACTTCGCCTCAATCAAATCCAACGCGCACGTTTCGCTGCTGAGCACGTACGCGCCGCTGGCGAGCTGGCCGATGCACAGCGGGCGGAAGCCGTGCGGATCGCGCACGCCGATCAATTCGTTCTCGGTCATAATGATGAGAGAGAACGCGCCTTCGAGTTTGCGGATGGTGTTGACGAGCGTGTTCTCGCCATTGCTCGTCGGCTGCGCGAGCCAGTGCAACACGATTTCGCTATCAACGGTGGTTTGAAAAATAGAGCCGCGTTCTTCGAGTTCCTCGCGCAGCGCGGCGGCGTTGGTGAGGTTGCCGTTGTGGGCGATGGAAATTTGACCGCGCGAACAATCCACTGTAAGCGGCTGTGCATTGCCGATGTTGGAACTGCCGGTGGTGGAATAACGCGCGTGGCCGATGGCGGTGTGGCCAACCAATTCGTGCAGCACTTTGCCTTTGAACACCTGCGGCACGAGGCCCATCCCTTTGTGCTCGCGAAACTGCGTGCCGTCGTTGGCGACAATGCCGGCGCTTTCCTGTCCGCGATGCTGCAGTGCGTACAAGCCGTAGTACGTCAGCTCAGCGGCATTGGGATGGCCGTGCACGCCGAACACGCCGCAGTAGTGTTTAGGGTAATCCTGTTCGTCGTTCATCCCACGCTCATTCTGCTAGGCCATTGCGTTGTCGATTGAGTTCCACCAAAGATCGTGCAAGCCGGCAACCTCCCACGACCACTCGCCGGTCGTCGACTTAATTTTCAACGCCGCGCCTGTTTCGGCGTCCACCGTCCCGATGCGCCGCGCGGGTACGCTCATCAACTTGGCGCGCTCGATGGCTTTCACGGAGTCCAATTCCGAAGTGGTGATGACGATGCGCCCGAGGGTTTCGCCAAACAAAAGGGCATCGAGACGTTCGCAATCAATTTCGGCTAAATCAATTTCTGCGCCGATGAAGCGCGGGGTGTTGCGGCCTTCGACTTTGGAGAAGCAGCATTCCGCCAAGGTCACGGCGAGGCCGCCCTCGGCGCAGTCGTGCGCGCTTTTTACCAAACCACTTTGGATGAGGCCCAGCAGTGTGGTGCCGAGCGTGCGTTCGGTTTCCAAATTGCAACGCGCCGGCGTGCCGTTTTTTTGCTCGTGCAACACTTGCAAATACGCCGAGCCGCCGAGGCCGCACAATGGATCGTCGGTGTCCACCGGTTCGCCGAGCAAAATAATCGCGTCGCCGTCGTCCTTGAACCACTGCGTTGTCACGTGGTCCGCGTCTTCGATAAGGCCCACCATCGCCATTGTGGGCGTGGGGTCGATGGCGCTTTTGGGGTTTTGATTGTAGAGGCTGACGTTGCCGCCGGTGACGGGCGCATCAAACGCCGCGCAGCCCTCGGCCAGACCGCGCACGGATTCCTTCAATTGCCAAAACAACTCCGGGTTATGCGGGTTGCCGAAATTTAAATTATCGGTGGAACCAATCGGCGTGGCGCCGCTGCACGCGAGGTTGCGCGCGCATTCGGCGACGGCAGCCTTCGCGCCCTCGAAGGGATCGAGATAAACGTGCGTGGCATTGCAATCCACGGCGAGAGCGAGAATTTTTTCAGGGAACGCGCCGTTGCGGTCTGTGCCATTGTCAGCGCCGGGAACGCTGTCGGCTTTGATACGGATGACTGCGGCATCGCTGCCGGGATTGACCATCGTGTTGGCGCGCACCATGTGGTCGTACTGGCGGTAGACCCAATTTTTGGAAGCGATGGTCGGCCACTTGAGCAGTTTGCCGAGAGCGGCGGTGGGGTCTCCCACGTCGTCGATGCCTTCTAAAGTGAACGCACGCACATCGGCGAGGTACTGAGGCTCCTGCGCTTCGCGGTGATAAATGGGCGCGTCATCGGCGAGCTTGCTGGCGGGCAGATCGACGACTATGTCGCCGTGATTTTTTACGACCATTTGGCCCGTGCCCGTCACGTTGCCAATTTCGGCCCACGGCAAATCCCATTTATCGAAAATGCGTTTGACTTCCTCCTCGCGACCTTGCTCCACGATGATGAGCATGCGCTCCTGCGATTCGCTCAGCAAAATTTCGTAGGGCGTCATGCCGGGGCTACGTTGCGGCACCTTGGCCAAATCGATCTCAATGCCCGTGCCGCCGCGCGCCGCGGTTTCGCAAGTGGAACACGTGAGGCCCGCGGCACCCATATCCTGAATGCCCGCAACCGCTCCGGTGGCGAGCAACTCAAGACAGGCTTCCATGCAGAGCTTTTCCATGAAGGGATCGCCCACTTGCACCGCGCCGCGCTGGTGTTCGGCGGATTCCTCGGTGAGATCCTGCGAGGCAAACGCCGCACCCGCGAGCCCATCGCGTCCCGTGGCGGGGCCGACATAAAAAACCGGGTTGCCCACGCCCTTTGCCGCGCCGCGCGCAATTTGGTCGTGCCGCAACACGCCCAGCGCGAAGGCGTTCACGAGTGGATTGCCCTCGTAGCTTTTATCAAAATAAACTTCGCCTCCGACCGTCGGAATGCCAAAGCAATTTCCGTAATGCGCGATGCCGCTGACCACGCCGCGAAAGAGCCGCCGCACTTCGGGGTTGGAAAGCTCACCAAAGCGCAGCGAGTTGATGGCGCAAACCGGCCGCGCGCCCATCGTAAAAATATCGCGAATGATCCCACCCACGCCGGTAGCCGCGCCTTGGAAGGGTTCCACAGCACTGGGGTGATTGTGGCTTTCAATCTTGAATGAAATGGCGAGGCCATCGCCAATGTCGAGAATACCGGCATTCTCCTCGCCCGCCGCCACGAGCACACGCGGTGATTGAGTGGGGAAGCCCTTTAATAAAGCGCGTGTGTTTTTGTACGAACAATGCTCGCTCCACATCACGCTGAAGATGCCCAACTCGGTGTAATTGGGCGCGCGCCCGAGTAATTCCAAAATGCCTTCGTACTCCTCTGGCGTGAGGTTGTGCTCGGCAACCAATTCCGGCGTGATTGCGGGATCGGCGGCCATCAGGCGGAGGCGAGGTTGGGTTGGGATTTAAGTGTGGCGATGAGGCTTTCGAAAATGAGGCGGCCATCATCTTCGCCGAGGGCGGGTTCGGCGGCGCGTTCGGGGTGGGGCATCATGCCAGCGACGTTGCGTTTTCCGTTGCAGATGCCGGCGATGTTGGCGCGCGATCCGTTGGGGTTGGCGTGGTCGGTGAGGTCGCCTTCGACGTCGACGTACTGGAACAGGATTTGGTCGTTGTCCTCGAGTGACTGCAGGGTTTCGTCGTCACAAAAATAATTGCCCTCACCATGGGCGATGGGGATGCGGAGGTTTTTGCCTTCGGGGATTTGGCCGGTGAAGGGCGAGTCGTGCGTGGCGGTTTGCAGGTAAACGTGTTCGCAGCGGAATTGTAGCGAGCGGTTGCGAATGAGCGCGCCGGGGAGCATCCCCGCTTCACAGAGGATTTGGAACCCATTGCAGATGCCGAGTACGTGGCCGCCGTTATCGGCAAATTCTTTGACCGCCGCCATCACGGGGCTGAAGCGCGCGATGGAGCCGGTGCGGAGATAATCGCCATAGCTGAATCCGCCGGGGATGAACACCGCATCGGCATCGCCCACCGAGTTTTCCTTGTGCCACAGCAATTCCGTGGGGCGACCGAGCACATTGCGCAGCACGTGCACGCAATCCTGGTCGCAATTGGAGCCGGGGAATTGGAGGACCGCGAACTTCATCAGTCCTCGAAAACGAGCCGGTAGTCTTCGATATTCGGGTTGGCGAGGAATTTATCGGCGTATTCGCTGAGCTTGGCCTCGACCGTTTCGCGGTCGCCGTCCATTTCGATTTCCACGTATTTGCCGATGCGCACGTCGCCCACGCCGGAGCAGCCCATGTGCTCCAGAGCGGTTTGCACGGTCTTGCCCTGTGGATCGAGTACCGCGCGCTTGGGGGTGATGATGACTTTGGCTTTCATTCCTTCAAAAAAGGTGTGCCCACCAAAGACAGTATTTGCCTGCCTGCGGTCAAGGGGCATTTATTGGGGTTATTGACATAAAAAAAGGCACCCCTTTAGAGGGTGCCTTCGTGAAAATACCCGTGCTCTATTTTCGAAACACTTTAGTGGAAGAAGGCCCCATGGTCACTCCGCCTCTGGAATTAATGTGCGCCTTAACAAGTTTACCCCTAACTCCCAGATCTGCATCGGTAGATTGCTTGGCACTGCCATCCATTAACACCAACTGACCCTGACTTTTATTTAGCCCTGTGAAGGCCTCCGCGTGCGGAGGGTCTGCATCCGCACCACACCAATCCGCATCAGCAAGATCTTCGCCATGCACGTTTAAGGTCACGGAAAGAATGGAAGCGGGGCGAATGCTGTCTGCACCCTCCACAAACCCATAACTGATTGCCTTGGCCAATTCCATGTTATGGCCTTGAGCCTTTGTGTTATAGCTTGCCCATTTGGACTGACAAACCTCATTGGCAGCCTGGCGGGCGGCATCACAGGGCGAGGTGATGAGTTTAGCTGACTGGAGTTCACTTTTCATGGCCGCCATTCCAATAATGCAACCGGTCATTTGGGAAAGCATTGTTTGATTGCCAAAATGATTCATGATTCCATGGGGGGTTAATTGCCATGGCATCCGACCATCGTTTTCCTGAGCGAAACCAATAGAGGCCTTACCAATCTGCGCAAGATTGTTTACGCACTTAATACGGGCCGCCTTAGCCTTAGCCCGCGCGAGGGCGGGCAGGAGCATTGAGGCTAAGATCCCAATAATTGCGATTACCACCAGAAGTTCAATTAGAGTAAAACCCGCCTGCCGGGCTTCATTTATTCTTTCTTTATTCATCTTATAATTAAAATTTTTGATTTTTATATTTTTAGCAGCACCGTGTCAGGTCGCCACATTATCCGTAAAAAGCCTTACAGGCACTTTACGGGTTTCGTTTTAAAGGAAAAGGAAGCTAAGCCACCGATCGAGGCGGAGGCGAAGGAGGGGGAATGGGTTCGATAAAGAAAACAGAATTCGGATCGATTACGCAATTCAGAAACTTACCGGAATCCTCATGGATGCTAACATCACATGGGGGCATAGGAATCAACGGGCAAAGAATATCCGCCAGAACAGCTTCGTCAGGCACTCCATTCTGGTGGTTTTGGGTTTGTTGAATAATCTGGCAGATGTCACAGGAATCTCTGCAACTCATGGCTTTTTCGAGTGCCTGATCCAAGGGCATGACCTCTAGATTCACTAATGTATTATTACTCAAGGCAACCAACTGCAATAACACCAAGCGCGGCCCCAGCCCGAAAGCAATAGTCGCAATTATAGCAACCCGTAAGGCTTGACGAATCCAGATTGGCAACGACCGGCTCATTTGTCTTTTATGATCAACTGAAACGCCCCGGACATTTTGCTATTCGCCTCGGGCACCGGGATGGCGTTGTATTTCCAATCCACACGAATTCGATAGGCCACCCCTGTTGCGCTTGCCGGAACAGGCACCAGCGTCTCCCAACGGTTGGTGACCAGTGCTGTTCGCTGCATCGGAAAACTATTCGTCCCCACCAGCACCACCGGATGCACCGTTTCGTGGCGGACACCGTTGGCGTTGTTTTCCCAAATGATCTCGACGCGATATAGACCGTTGGGATCGCGCGGCTGTTGGGTCACGGTGAGGTTGGTGAGCGTGGCGCGGGCGCAGCCGCCCATTAGCAGCGCGGCGATGAAAACGATGAAAATTCCCGTTTGGCGTGTCATTGCTTAGCGGCATATTTGCACCGGCGAACGCGCTTGTAAAGCGAATTGGCAGGGAAATTGGTTTGACCCACCCGAGCCGGTGCGCTATGGGTTCGCGTCCCATTTTACAAGCCTATGTTTGGAACTTTTCGTAAACACTCGCAGCCGCTGTGGATCGCGATCATCATTGTGGTCGTCATCAGCTTTGTCATCTTTTTCACGCCAAATTTTGACCCCTTTGACACTGGCGGAACGGTCACCGCCGATGCCGCCGCGGTGGAACAGGCACAGAGCCATATTCTCATCAATGAAGTCATCGAATTGCGCCAGCGCCAATCGTTAGCTCAATCACTTGCACGGAACGGCCGCATACAGGAAGCCATACAACTCTCAGGCGGAAATTTTCAGGAAGCTTTCCAGTTGATCCAATCGCCCGACGTATTGGCCACCGCCAACGCCAACCGCATCGCCGGCAACTCGCGCCACATCGATCTCGACGGCGATGACTACAACGATATCAACAGTTTGGAATACCGTGCCCGCATTCGGTTACGAAAGCTGGCTCTCGCCCGGGAGCTGGGCATCATGATCAGCGACAGCGCCGTAAACGCCGCACGAAATTTTATGGTGCAGAACCTCAACGGCACACAGGAATACAACGCCAACCATTACGATCAACTGATGAACCAACTGGCCAATGGCGGCTTCATCGCCTCTGGCCGCATAGGCCGCGAGCAATTCGATGATTATCTGCGAAACCGCCTCACGCTGATGCAGCTTAACGCGTTGATGACCCGCAGCGCTGGATTCTGGCCCGATACGGATACAGCCGAACTTTTTGCACGCCAAAACCGGGAGTACGCCGTGGAAGCCGCTTTCATCTCCCTCACCAACCATACCGCCTCCGCGACGAATTATGCCGACCTCATCAAAGCCGATGGGTTCACCAATCATTTCAACCAAATCGCCAACCAATACCAAGTGCCCGTTCACCGAACCATCGCCTATGTGAAAATTGAACTGGCCGATTTCGAAGGCGACATCCGCAAAGAATTAAAATTTGATGATGAAGTGCAAAAACTCATTGAACAGCACAACACCACCACCAACCGATTAACCGAAACCAACGGCACCGCATTGCCCATCAATGCCACCAACCTCCTCGCCCGCGCCGAGGAAGAAGTGCGGAAAACACCTATCGGAGATAAAATGTTTGAAATCTCCAACGCCGCCGCGCGCGCTCAGGCGCTCGCCTTCCGCAAAGCCCTTTTCATTCAGCCCCCCTACGCCACCGCCCTCCTCGGAGCCACCGCCAAACAATTTGGGCTACCGCTTCACACCGCCACCTTCAGCCGTGAAAATCCGCCCGAAGATCTCCCCGGTGCCCTCATCGAGGCCGCCTTTGCCTCCTCGCTCAAGTCCGGCAAATTGCTCGAAAGCGCCGTGTTTACCACAAACCCGAACCACATTTACATTCTCGGCCTCCAATCTATTACGCCCCTCAAACTGCGGCAATACGCCGAGCTGACCAAGGACGAGCAAAAAGAAGTTCACGAAAGCTTCCTCACCTCCGAAACCCGCCGGTTAGCGCTGGAAGCCGGTGAACAATTTCAGGCCGTCGCCGAAGCCAGCCTCAAAGAAGGCCGCACGTTTGCCCACACCGCCACCAACGCCGGGCTCAGCATGGTCACCCTCCCGCCATTTTCACTCTACACCGCAGCTAGCACGAACCACATTGATTTACTGAAAAATCTCGTGCCACTCAACACCCTGCAAAACGCCGTGCGCACTCACGAACAAAATCAACAAAGCAAACCCGACTCCGAAAAAGAAAACCTCTCCGCCTTTCTCGAAAACATCGATGGCGGCGTTTCGTTTAACGACTCCATCGCCGGATATGTACTGCACATCACCAAACGCACCAACCCCATCGCGCCCGATGCCAATGCCCTCCGCGAATTTGCCGCAACGAGTCGACGCAACACCCGCACCCAGGCCGCCGGCAACGATTGGTTTACTGGCCACCAACGCCAACTCGATGCTGAAATTATCATCAGCTCCCTTGAAAACCGCCGCGCCGGTTTGCCTTCGGAAATTAATGAGGTGAACGAAAACATCCTCTATAAAGAACAAAAACTCGCCGGACAACTCGCCGCCAGCCTGAAGCAATCGGGCATCACCGATAAAACAATCACCGACCCCCTTGAGCATTGGACTGAAGCCCAAACAGGCACGCTGAAAAAACAGGTGCACGAACATTATTTTGCCCAGCCCCCCAAGCACCCCGCCGCCGCCAAAATAATCGTCCCGCTCCTCAGCAGCGGTCTCCGGGAACCGTGGGCAGATTTAGATGAAGTGATGGCCGACCTACACAAACTCAAATCTCTCCAAGCCACCGGCATCGACGAGGCCATCGCCAAAGCCAAGCAATTAGTGAAATAACTTAACCCCCGTTTTCCAACGGCACATCCTCCTCAATCTCGCGCCGCGTCCGATGCGGCATCCACGGCCGCACAAAGCCGTACACGAGATACACAATAAAAATCAGCGGCGCCCCCAGCGGCAGCGCGTATTTCCGCCCCACCGTCGCCAAAAGTCCGATCGCCACCGCCGCAATCACCATAAAGAAAAATGATCGCGACCCGCGCAGGTTTACTTTTTTGAACGTCGGATAGGCCACCCTGCTCACCATCATCGCAGAAAGAAACAACAACAACACCGGCAGCGCAAATTTCCAGTCGCCCTGCGTAAACCCTTTATCCTCAAACCAAATCAAAAAATAAGTAATGCTCGCCACCAATCCCGCCGCCGCCGGAATAGGGAATCCCTTAAACTCCCTCGAATGCTTGCCCGCCGCCTCGCCGCGCGCCTTGCGATCATCCTCAAGGGCTGAGTAGCAATTAAACCGCGCCAACCGCAGCGCCCCACAAATCACATAAATTGAGGCAATCCCCCAGCCCACCTCCGGCGAGTTCTGAAACACATCGCCCAACACCACCCGATGCACCAAAAACGCCGGCACAATCCCGAAGGAAACCACATCCGCCAGCGAATCAAACTCCCGCCCAAATGGACTATCATACCCTCCGAGCCGCGCCACGCGCCCGTCCAACACATCAAACACGCACGCCAACAAAATCAATTCCAGCGCCCAATAAATCGCCTGTTTCGCCGCAATAAATTGATCCCCAAACACCGGGTACTTCGTTGGATCCCACTCGTACAAGCTCGGCGCGCCCACAATGATCGTCAACGCCAAAAAGCCACAAAACAAATTCCCCGCCGTAAACAAATTCGGCAGAAAATAAATCTTTAATTCCCCGTTGTCATCAAAGCCAATGGGAGGCTTGGAGCCCTTGCGGTTGGGTTTGGATTCAGACATTAACACCCCCCGGTGCCCAGCACCGGAAAACAGCCGCACGCTACCCCAACCCACCCAAAAACTAAAGCTGATAATGGGATTAGGGAGTAGTGGCCAAATTCACACCCCTACTCCCTACTCCCCACTCCCTCAAAAATTTCTTATTTGCCACCGGTCGCTTCGTCGCTAGATTGCGCGCGTGAGTGATTTGAATTATGACCTCGCCATTGTTGGCGCTGGCCCCGGTGGATATGTGTCCGCCATTCGCGCGGCGCATCACGGGCTGCGGGTGGCACTCGTGGACCCCAACCCGCCCGGCGGCGTGTGCCTGCATACCGGCTGTATCCCCACCAAAACGATGGTCGCCAGCGTGGATCTACTGCGCCAAGCGCAGCAGTCCAGCCAATGGGCCGTGAGCATCGCCCAATCGGAAGCGCAGTTGGCCGCTATTGTGGATCGCCGCCAAAAGGTGGTGACCAAGCTCGCGGCGGGCGTGCAAAATCTCATCGACAAAAACGGCGTCGATTTCATCAAAGGCCGCGGGCGTTTGAAAAGCCCCACCGAAATTGAAGTGACCGATGCCGAAGACAACGTCACCCAAACGCTCGTCAACCCGCGCGCCATGATCCTCGCCACCGGCTCGCGCCCAACAGATTTGCCGATCGCCCAGCGCGATGGCGCGCGCATTCTCAACAGCGATGATTTGCTAACGCTCACCGAATTGCCGCCGCGTTTACTCATTCTTGGCGGCGGCTACATCGGCTGCGAATTTGCCAGCATCTTTGCCGCGCTCGGCAGCGAAGTCACCGTGCTCGAGGCCGAACCGCGCTTGCTCCCCGGGATGGATCCCGATCTATGCGATTTTTTGCGACGCGGATTCAAACGCCAAAAAATCACTGTCCGCCTAAACACAACCGTCCAATCCGCCACCGCCACCGATCAAGGCGTCTCCGTCCAACTTGCCGATGAAACCCTCGAAGGCACGCACCTCCTTGTCGCCGTCGGCCGCACGGCCAACACCGAAGCCCTCGGGCTCGAAGCCGCCGGTGTGGCACTCGATGGCCGCGCGATTGGCGTCAATGAATGTTGCCAAACCAACGTGCCCAACATTTTTGCCATCGGCGATGTCACCGGCAAAATGCAACTCGCCCACGTCGCCACCGCCCAGGGCCGCATGGTGGTGGATAACCTTATCGCCGGCAAAAACAATGCGGCAATGAATTACGATGAAATCCCCGCCGCCGTGTTCACGCATCCGGAGATCGCCACCATCGGCCTCACCGAAGCGGAGGCCGAAGCGCGCGGCATTCCCATCCGCATGGGCCGCTTCCCCTTCGCCGCTATCGGCAAAGCCCTCGCGCAAGGGGAGACTGATGGATTCGTCAAACTCATCGCCCACGCCGAAACCGGCCAACTCCTCGGCGGCCACATCCTTGGCGGCCACGCGGCAGAACTCATCGGCCAAATCACCCTCGCCATTAAATTGAACGCCACCGCCGAGCAACTCACCGAAACCATCTTCGCCCACCCCACCCTCAGCGAAGCCATCCTCGAAGCCTCCGAAGCCCTCTTCGGCCAAGCCACCCATTTACCCAAAGCCCGCGAACGTTAATGAGTCAAAACATCGTCTACTTCGATTTGGAAACCAAATACGCCGCGGACGATGTGGGCGGCTGGAGTCATATCGACAAGATGGGGATGAGCATCGGCGTCACGTACAGCACGGCGCGCGGGGATTACAAAATTTACGGTGAACCGGAGGTGGAGGATCTCATCAAGGAACTCCAGCGCGCCGATTTGGTGGTGGGATTTAATCACATCCGTTTCGATTATCGCGTGCTGGAGGGTTACTCGATTTTTGATTTCAGCCAGGTGCCTTCGCTCGATATGTTGATTGTGCTCAACGACACGCTCGGCCATCGCCTCAAGCTCGACTCCATCGCGCAAGCCACGCTCGGCTGCGAGAAATCCGCCGAAGGATTGCAGGCCATCGAGTGGTACAAACAAGGCAAACTCGCCGAGATCGCCGAGTACTGCTGCTTCGATGTGAAGATCACCAAACTCGTCCACGAATACGGCGCCGCCCACGGCCATCTGTTTTACACCAATCGGTTTGGAAATAAACTAAAGGTGGAAGTGGAGTGGTAAATGCAACCGTTGCACCCAATGTAGCCCGGGCTACAGGGCGGACGCCACGCCTACCGCTAGCTTCTGCCGATACGCGGCGGTATCCACTTTTCTGGATTCGGTGGGGTTGGAAAGATAGCCGCCTTCCACCAAAATCGCGGGGCGTTTCTGGCCTTTGATGACGGACATAAAACGCACGCGGCGCACGCCTCGATCAGGCATTTTGCAGGTGAGCAGCAATTGATTGTGCACGCGGGCGGCGAGTTGAAAGCTGCTGGCGTCCCACGGGTTATTGGGCAATTTGGTGGAAACCGGATCGGGATTGCCGCGCGTGAAGTGCGAGGGCATTCCGGTGGGCGAGATGCAATACGTTTCCAAACCGCTCACCTTCGCGGCGGCGGCGTTGAAGTGCAGGCTGATAAATACCGAGGCGTGCACGCGGTCGGCGAACTTCACGCGATCGGTCAGCGAGAGGCTGTCATCCGTGACGCGCGTGAGGTACACCCGCCAGCCTTTGCGTTCCAAAAGCGGCTTGAGCCGCATCGCCCAATCGAGCGTGTATTCCTTTTCGTATTTCTTGTTGAAAATACTGCGCGTGCCTTTGTTGTCTTTGCCGTGGCCGGCATCGATCACCGCCACGCGACCGAGCGTGGGCATTCCGGAAATGAGCGGCGCGAGATGTTTCTGCACGTCCAGCGCGTGGATATAAAGATGGCCCTCCACCAAACGCGGCCCAAAGCCGAGCCAGATTTGCATGCCCTGACAAGTGATGAGGCGCTGACGCGGCGTGAAGTCAAACCGCATATTCGCCGCCACCAAACGATGCACCGTGCCGCTGCGCTGTTGGATGCGGCCAAACCAGCCTTCGTATAACTTGCCCCAACGCTCGAGCGAAATCCATTCCGCGTCGGCAACCTTCACCGTGTATTCCTTGGGCAACGCCTGCGCGGGCATTAGTTTTTCACCCTGCAAAACGATCGGCTGCGCAGGTTGCACCTTCGGTCGCGCGGGAGGCGCGGTGGACGCCGTGCCCGTGCCGGGCGGCAAATATCGTGGCGGCTTGGCCGTGGCGACGCGCACGGGTGGCGCGGGCCGTTCGGGTTGTTGTTTTGCGACCCCAGTTTTTTTGGCTGCGGGCACACGGTAAGTGATCGGTCCGTGACTGCGCGGCGTCATTTCACACGACGCCAAGACCACGACCGCCAAGAGAGCGGAGTACGCCCGTTTTGATTTTGTTTGCACCTCCTTTGTCACGCCGACAGGGCGCGAAAAATGCGACGCGCACCCTGCCATCCACCCGCCGCGATGTCGAGGTTATTCACAATGGTGAACAAACCGCTTGCGCCATTTCCCCTGAAAAAGTAATGCTTTGCGCCCGTGAGAATTCTTGTGGCCATCACCGGCGCCAGTGGCGCGATTTACACCCAACGCCTGCTCGATCGGCTCGACCCCGCCGCGCACGAGATCCACGTCATCACCAGCAGCTACGCACAAATCGTGCTCAAAGAAGAACTGCCCGACGGCCTACGCCTCGCCGAGGGCGTGCAGCTTCACGCCGCCAAAAGTATGAACGTCCCCTTCGCCAGCGGCTCCAACGCCTTCGATGCGATGGTGATTCTCCCCTGCACAATGGGAACCCTCGGCCGCATCGCCCACGGCTACAGCGAGGACGCCCTCCTCCGCGCCGCTGACGTGATGCTCAAAGAAAACAAAACGCTCATCCTTTGCCCGCGCGAAACGCCACTCAGTTTCATCCACGTTAAAAACATGGAACTGCTCCTCCAAGCCGGCGCCACGATGATGCCCACCAACCCCTATTTTTATGCCGGCGCAAAAACACTCGAAGATTTGGCCGACACCGTCGTCGCCCGGGTCCTCGATCACCTCGGCGTGGAAAACGAAATCTCCCCCCGCTGGCGGGAAGAAGAGGAGTAAAGGAAAGGCGTGCTCTCCAAGCGCGCCAAGGCGGTTTCCGAGAAACCGCCCCACCATCACAATTTATTCAATTGTGATTTCTTCTTTTGCTTTTCCCTTCCCAAACCTCCACGCTCAACCCGTGGCGCGCAAAGACGAAACCAGCGAAAACCCCAAACCCTCCCTGCTCCAAAAATGGGGCGGGTTCGTTAAGTTTTCGCACACCATCTTCGCCCTGCCCTTCGCGCTGGCCTCGATGGTGTTGGCGGCGCGGGCGGGATTTGCCGTGCTGGGGCCAAAAGCGCAAGAATCTGTGCCGTGGATGAAACTCGGCTGGCCGGGTTGGAAATTATTCAGCCTCATTCTGCTGGCGATGGTCACCGCGCGCACGTGCGCGATGGCATTCAACCGCATCGCGGATCGCAAATTCGATGCCGCCAATCCGCGCACCAAAGATCGCCATTTGCCCGCCGGAAAAATCACACTCACCAGTGCGTGGACACTTTGCATCCTCAGCGCGCTGGCGTTCGTCGCCACCACGTTTGGCATCGATATGGTGCGCGATGCGCATCAGGGGCGGCTCGTTTGTTTTTTCCTGTCGCCGGTGGCGTTGCTTTTTATTCTCGGCTATTCACTCACAAAACGGTTTACCGATTTCACGCACGTCTTCCTCGGCATCGCACTGGCGATTGCCCCGATCGGCGCGTGGCTGGCGGTGAATGGTTCGTTTGATTTTTCGCCAAACGTCAAAGACCCGCTGCGGCACAGCGCGTTGCTGCCCACTATTATGGCGGCGGCGGTGGTGTTGTGGCTGATTGGCTTCGACATCATTTATGCGATTCAGGATTTTGAATTCGATCGCGATCACAAGCTGCACTCGCTCGTTGTCCGATGGGGCCCCGAAAACGCGCTGACCGCTTCGCTGCTGATGCACATGCTGTTGCTCGCGTTGCTGACGTTGTTTGGATTATTCGCCGCGTTCAAAATGTCATATTGGATTGGCCTGATTATCATTTCCGCGTGCCTGCTGCTCGAGCATTGGATCGCCCGCAAGCGCAGCCTCGATTGGGTGCAACGCGCGTTCTTCAATCTCAACGGCATCGTCAGCATCGTTTTTCTGGTGATGGTCGTCACCGAGGTCAGTCTTGTGGGCCGCTTCATTTCGTGGAGATTGTGGTGATGGATTTCATTTTGCAAAAAAGCGAACTGGCCGATCTCGCCGAAAAAGTCGAAACCGGCACGCCCCTCGATGCCGACGAGGCGCTGCGCCTGTTCCGCACGCCCGACCTCAACGCCCTTGGCCGCCTCGCCGCGCTGGCCACCGAACGCAAGGTCGGCAACCGCGCCAGTTACATCGTCAACCGCTACATCAATTATTCCAACTACTGCATTCTCTCGTGCCAGTTTTGCAGCTTCGCGCGCAAGAAACGCGATGGCGATGGCTTCGAACTTTCCATCGAGGAAATGGTGACCAAAGCCAAGGAAGCGCTGGCGCTCAATATCACCGAGCTGCACATCGTCGGCGGTTTGCATCCTTCGTTGCCGTTTGATTACTACACCGAAATGCTGCGCGCACTAAAAGCGCTCGATGCCAATCTCCAACTCAAATGTTTCACCGCTGTGGAGATTTATCATCTCGCCCGCCTTAGCAAACAGCCGATGCCCGAAGTGCTCGCCACGCTCAAGGCTGCCGGACTGGATTCGCTCACCGGCGGCGGCGCGGAAATTTTTCAACAAGACGTCCGCGACGCCATCGCCCGCGGAAAAGAAACCGCCGCCGAATATCTGGAGGCCCACCGCGCGTGGCACACCCTCGGCGGCCGCAGCACGTGCACGATGCTCTTCGGCCACGTGGAATCCATTGAGGATCGCATCGATCACCTCGCCCAACTCCGCGCGTTGCAGGATGAAACCGGCGGCTTCACCGGTTTCATCCCGCTGCCTTACCAGCCGGAAAACAACGCCATCCCCGTCACGCATCCGCCCACCGGCAACGATGCCCTGCGGACCATCGCTGTGAGCCGGTTGTTTCTCGATAACTTCGACCACATCACCGCCTATTGGGTGGGCCTCGGGATGAAGCTCGCCCAAGTCGCGCTCAGCTACGGTGCGGATGATTTGCACGGCACGATTGTGGAGGAGCACATTTTCAAAATGGCCGGTGCCGGCGGTGGCGATGGGCAAGCCGAGGCCGCGCTGGTCAAAGCCATCCGCGAAGCCGGCAAAGTGCCCGTGCAACGAAACACCTTTTACGAACCCCTCCGCGAATGGACCGGCGACACGCCCGATGCGCCCGACGATTCTGCCCCGCCGAACGTTTTGAACGATAATTTGGCCACTGCATGAAACGCATCGGCTCCGTTCCTTATCTCAACTCCGTGCCGCTCACGCACGGCATCGAGCACGAAACGGATTACGACGTGCCCTCGCGTTTGGCGGAAAAACTGCGTGCCGGCCAACACGATGCCGCGTTGGTGAGCATCACCGAGGCGCTTTTTCACGACGGCTACGATGTGCTCGATGGCGTGGCCGTGGCCTCGCGCGGCGCGGTGAAGAGTGTCTTCCTCGCGCACAAGCAACCGCTGGACAAAATCGAAACCATCCACTGCGACACCGCCAGCCTCACCAGCGTGAACCTCCTGCGCATGCTCTTCGCCGAACGCGGCCGCATCCCAAAACTCGAACCCCTCGGCGGCTATCGGCAATCCGCAACGCTGGAAAATGTGCTGCTCATTGGCAATCCCGCCATCGATTTCCTGCGCGCCCCGCACAAGCACCACATCTGGGATCTCGGCACCGCGTGGCACGAACTCACCGGCCTCCCCTTCGTCTATGCCGTCTGGGCCCTCCGCCGGGACCAACACGACGCGCTCCTGCGCGAAAAACTCCGCACCGCCAAAACCAACGGCCTCGCCCACCTCGCCAAAACCATCGCCACCTATCCCGACTACGACGCCGACTTCCGCCAATCCTACCTCGGCGGCCATATCCAATACGAATTCAGCGATGAAGAAAAAGCCGGTTTAGCAAAATTCTGTGAACTCCTAAAAACACACGGCAACCAGGAAGTGCACCATCCCACTTACGTGTAGGTAGGGCGTGCTCTCCGAGCGCGCCACGGCGGTCTGGGACAGACCGCCCTACCTTGCTTCAGTTTCATTTCGCGCTTACACTCCCCGCGTGGACGATCTGCTCCAAAAAACTTGGAACGGCGAACGCGTTTCCGAGGCGGAGGCGTTACAGCTGTATTCGCTGCCGCTGGAAACGCTTGGCGCGTTGGCGCATCGACGGCGGGAATTGGCCAAGGCGAAGGCCTTCGACGGGCGCGGCAATGAGATCATCACCTACAGCATTGATCGCAACATCAACTACACCAATGTCTGCAATGTGTACTGCAAATTTTGCGCCTTTTGGCGGAGCGAAAAGGCGGCGGACGCTTACGTGATTTCGCACGCGGAGATTGACCAAAAAATAGAGGAAACCCTCGCGCTGGGCGGCACGCAAATTTTGATGCAAGGCGGGCATCATCCCAAACTAACCAAGCAATGGTATCTCGATTTGCTGTCACACATCCGCGAAACATTTCCGTCCATCAACGTGCACGGCTTCAGCCCCAGCGAGTTCATTCATTTTCAGGAAGTGTTTGATGAACCCTTGGAGGAAATCATCCGCGATTTCAGCGCGGCAGGCTTGGGCTCCATCCCCGGCGGCGGCGGGGAAATTTTGGTGGACCGCGTGCGCCAAAAAATTTCCCCGCTCAAAGCAATGAGCGACGAATGGCTGGAAGTCATGGCCATCGCCCATCGCCAAGGCCTCGCCACCACCGCCACGATGATGTTCGGCCACGTGGAAACGGTGGAGGAACGCATCGAACATTTGGAACGCGTGCGAGTGCAGCAGGATGAAACGAAGGGCTTCACCGCCTTCATCGCGTGGACGTTTCAATCAGAAAACACAAAACTCAATGCCCCCACCGTGGGCGCGCACGAATATCTTAGGATGCAGTCGCTCTCGCGAATTTATTTGGATAACATCGACAACCTCCAAAGCTCATGGGTGACACAAGGGCGCGAGATAGGCCAGATCGCCCTGCGCCATGGGGCGAATGATTTGGGCAGCATTATGATCGAGGAAAACGTCGTGTCCAAGGCCGGCACGGTTTACTGCATGGACGTGGCCGACATGCAGCGCTTGATCAAAGACCTCGGCTACGAACCCCGCCAGCGGGATAATTGGTACGCCCTCGTCGACGGCGTGGCGGCTTAATTCAGCGATGGATCCACTTTATCCGCAGATACCGATGCCGGCAACGGCGGTGGTTCAAGACTGAAGACGCTGTTCAGAATCGCCTCTTTTGTTTTCCAAAGCATCGTCATGGTAAACGTGACGACGAGGGTGGCGATCCACAGGACGGCGGCTTTCATCATCGCGGCGAGGCCCAGATAACTGCCAATGCTTTCAGCAAATGCCGGGGCGGCTCGACGCAGGAGGTCGAACACCCAGTCCGCCTTCTGATGCGTCCACAAGCCGATGACGAGTGCCAGAAACAGGCCAAAGTTTAAATACACAAACAGCCGTACGTCCGCGCGCAGGATGGGGTCGGGCAACATCGCGGCGAGCCGTGCGAGCACGTGATTGAGGTTCAGCACGTACATCATGCTAGCAGTAAAAAAAATGCACGCGGAATAAACGATGTGCTTTTGTGCTTCGCTCATTTGGGTCCACGTCATTGTGTCGGACGTAAATTGCTGCTGCCAATGGAGGAAAGGCACGAGCCCCACCATCAGCAGCGCCAATACTCGCGCGAAGTGCACGGTGCCCTGCCACACACGTTCCTGTTTTTGGAAATGGCCGAGGCTGTGGGTGCCATACCACAACAGTGCCATTGCCGCCAGCGCGGGACCGATGCCCCATGATTCCCACCACGACACCATCGTTTCCTGCACACACACGAGCAGCGCAAAGGGCAGCGCCCAAAAGAGCACCTCCAACCCGCGCACGAGCCGGCGCAGTGTGGGCATGAGGTCGGGGTGCAACGGTTCGTGCGTTTCAGATTCAGCCATAATTAAAATGAAAGATAAGTGTACTCGTCCAGGCCTCGCTCGTATTCCTCGAGCAACCGCATTCCTTCGCTGGGCTTAAGGCGGTTGTCGCGAATGGCGGCGTCGAATTGTTTTTTCATCTGGCGCTGCAAATCGCGCCGGTGGAATTGCACGCTGTCGAGGCTTCCACTGAGGGTTTGGCCGCGGATGATTTCTTCGATGTAATAACCGCTCGGCTCGTCGGGGTCGAGAAACACGTGAATTTCATTCACGCGCCCGAAAAGATTGTGCAGGTTGCCCATCACATCCTGATACGCGCCCATCAAAAAGAATCCCAAGAAATACGGCTCGTTGCCTTTGCTGTTTTTTCGCAATGGATGGAGCGGCAGCGTGTCGCGCACGTCCTCAAGATTGATGAACTTCCGCACCGCCCCGTCGGAATCGCAGGTGATGTCCACCAACGTGGCCTCACGGGTGGGGCGTTCGGTGTGGCGGCTCAGCGGCACGATGGGGAACAGCTGCTCCACCGCCCAATGATCGAGCAGCGATTGGAATAATGAAAAGTTGCAAACATATTGGTCGCTCAATTGGTCTTCCAACTGCGTAATTTCCTCGGGCACATGTTCCGCATTGCGAAAATAGGCCACTACTTTTTGACAAATTTCCCAATAGAGCGTTTCGACTTTCGCTTTTTCCTCAAGGCCAAGCACGCCAAGGGTGAACATATTGGTGGCGTCGTCCTTGCAATTGACGGCGTCGTGATACGCCGCAAGCTTACCGCCACGCGCGAAGCCACGACGGATGCGCAATAGTTGCTCCACGAGCGGGTGTTCTTCTTTGCCGTATTTAAGGCGCGGCTTGTGGGTCTTCGGCGTTTTGTTATTGGCACCAAATACTTCCACCAACAGCACGCTGTGATGCGCGACCACGGCACGGCCGCTTTCGCTGATAAGATTTGGATGCGGCACGTCCTCGGCATTGCACACTTCGGCAACGGTTTGCACCACGTCGTTGGTGTATTCTTGCAGCGAGTAGTTTGCGGAACTTTCGAAAGCGGCACGTGAGCCGTCATAATCCACGGCCAACCCGCCGCCCACGTCGAGGTATTCCAGAGGGAAACCCAACTGCCGCACCTTCGCATAAAAACGCGCGCCCTCCTGCACGGCTTTGCGCACGGTGAGAATGTCCGGCACTTGCGAGCCAATGTGAAAATGCAACAATCGAAAACAATCCTCCCAACCCTCGGCGCGCAGCAGCTCAATGGCAGCCATCAGCTCGGCGGTGTTGAGGCCGAACTTTGCATCCTCGCCGCCGCTGTCCGCCCACTTGCCGGTGCTGCGACTGAGCAACCGCATCCGAATGCCGAGCTGCGGCCGCACGCCTTCGCGTTTGGCCACCGAAATAATCCGGCGCAATTCGTCGGGCTTCTCCACCACCAAAACCACTTGCCGCCCGAGCCGCGTGCCCATCAGCGCCGTGCGGATGAACGCGTCGTCTTTGTAGCCATTGCAAATCAGCAAACTGCCCGGCTCATCCTGCAATGCGAGCGCCGCGTGCAATTCCGGTTTGCTGCCCACCTCCAACCCAAACCCGTGCGGCCGACCGGCATCGAGAATTTCCTCCACCACTTCGCGCAGCGAATTCACCTTCACCGGAAATACCCCGCGATAGCGCCCCGTGAAGTCGTGCTCCTCAATCGATTGGTCAAACGCCGCGCAAATTGCCTCCACCCGATGCCGCAAAATATCCTGAAACCGCACCAACAAAGGCGCCTTAAATCCCCGGTCGCGGGCGGTGGCCAGCACTTCCATCAGCTCCACCTCCGCGCCCGCCGCCTGTTGTGGGTGCGCCACTACGCGGCCGCCGGCGTTGATGCCAAAATACTCCGCGCCCCAGCGATCGATATTGTACACGGCACGCGCGTCTTCAATCGTCCACGGGTCGTTCATATTTTCTTGGGCGGCATTCGTCATCGGCGGGGCATCATAGGGATGAAAAATAGATTTTCAATACGGGCATTGCAAATTTTTCCGCGAGCGCCTTTTATGCCGGATGCCATCCGTTCAGAAAAAAGCAGACCTCAAAACCATCGTGGCCCACTGCGACAAGACGTTGCGCCTCGACGCCATCGGCGATTACGACGGCGCGCACAACGGTTTACAGATGGAAAACAACGGGCGCATCACCCGCATCGCCGCCGCCGTGGACGCCTCGCTCGCCACGGTGCGGATGGCCGCCGCAGCGAAGGCGGATTTGTTAGTCGTCCATCATGGCTTATTTTGGAGCCCGCAACTGCCGTGGACCGGCCCCAAGCGCGCGCTCATCGGCGAGTTGGTCCAAAACAATCTCGCCGTGTACAGCGCCCATTTACCATTGGATGCTCATCCGCGCCTTGGCAACAACGCCGGTTTTTGCAAAGCACTGAAATTCACCAAGCCCAAACCATTTTTCGAGGAACACGGCGCACCCATCGGCCTGCGCGTGAGCACGCGTTTGTGCCGTGATATTTTGAGCAGCCGATTGAAGAGCGTGCTGGGCGCACCCCCCAAGCTCTTGCGCGGCGGGCCGAGTGTTTGCCAAAAGATCGGTATCGTCACCGGAGGCGCCGGCGGCAGCATCGCACGCGCGGCGGCGGAGGGGGTGGATACATTTATCACCGGCGAAGGCCCGCACTGGACCGGCGCGCTGGCGGAGGAATTGGGGATCAACGTTTTCTACGGCGGCCACTACGCGACCGAGACGTTCGGCGTGAAGGCGCTGGCGGCTCATCTGTCGAAGCAGTTTCGTCTGCCGTGGGAGTTTCTGGATCATCCAACGGGACTGTGACCTCCACTTCCAATTCCTCCGGCTCATCGTCGTCCTCATCATCGCGCCGCCGACTCGGCACAAAAATCAACAACGCGCCGAGCACGCCCGCCAATCCCAGCCCCGCGAGGCTGATGCGAATGCTCTCCGCGGGCGGTGCGAACTTAAATTCCACCGTGTGTTTCCCGGGCGACAAATGCACGCCACGCATTAAATAATTCGCCCGCAATAATGTTGCCGGTTTTCCATCCACCGTCACTTGCCACGCCGGATGATGTTTGTCGTTCAGCATCAACACCGTGGAGGTTTCCGCATCCGTCGAAATCACCACCCGTTTGGGATCATAAAATTCATAACGCGCGGGCACGACCGTCGCATTCGCATCCGTGCTATCCGGCTTGGGAATTTCCTCCGCCACCAGCACCTCCCGATGCGGATCCCAATCCGGATCCGGCAACAACGCCAGCGCCGTTTCATCCGCCACCCCACTCCGCCAATGCGAGTACACCCCTGCCCGCGGCAAGGCATCCTCAAACTCCACCAATGCCAGCAGCCCTCTCGGCGTGGCTTTGGCGGTATAGTTGGGGACGCCATTGGTGGAGCCCGGACGCGGGATGAGGTTGAAGGATTCCCGCAACGTGAATGCATTCGTGTGGGTTTTGAACATCTTGGGCAATTCCGGCAGGATGCTCACCCGCCCGCCCAGCAGCCAGCGTGTGCTAGTCAGTTCCATTGAGCGTCGTGGATTTGCGCCCACCGCCGCACGGTACGCAGCATTCTCCGGTGCCACGCGCGGTTCTTGGATGAGATCAACCGTGTGCACCCGATGCCACGGAAAGAGGCCCTGTTTCCAGTCGGTTTGGTACACCTGAAAAAACAACTGCAAATACTGCGACTGCGCACTCAAATCTGAGATACCGATTTCGAGCTGATTCTTTTTGATGGGATCCACCGTCTCCTGATGCTCGAGGATCAGCCGCTGTTGTTGCTGCGCCAGCGTGCGCAGTTCAGAAACCATCATACCCTGTGCAAATTGCACGCGCTGTTCGTAAGGCCGCTGGGTAAGGATGCGCACGATGTCGTTGGAGGCGTACTGGGTGAGGTGATTAAAATGCACGACAAACGGCGCACTCCCCCGCCCGAGATCTGCGCACAACAGCACGCCGCACACCACCCAACCCCCCGCCGAGCGTGCACCGGCCATCATCAGTGCCATCCAGCCCACCGCCAATACCAACATCCCCATCGCCACGCTGGCCGCAGTGATGCTGTGGCTCGCCATAGCCTCGGCGGTTTCTTTATCAAACCCAAGTGAATCGATGAGATTCAACCGGATATCCGGTAAGGAAACAAAATAAACCACCCACGCCAATAATGCGACGCCCACGAACGCCAACAGTCCCACACCCCAATTACGATTCCACCCCTGCAGCGAGGTGAGTCTTTTTTTCAATGAGATCCGCGCCGCCGTATTTGAATGGTACGCACGCGCCATGCCTTCGAGTCCGAAAGCAAATAACACGACCAGCGCCACGCTCATCGGATGCATGAATTTGATCGGGTTGCGGATGGTGTCGAAAAACGGCAGTTTATAAATCAGCTGATAGAACGGCGCGTGATGTCCCCAAGCCAACAATAAACATCCGAAGGCGCCGGCGGTCCATACCCAAACCCACCGCCGCTCAGCCGGACCGTACACGCCTTGCGCCCGAAGGCTTTGTAGAAAAGCCCACGCCGCGACCAACAGCACAATCAATCCCGCGTAAAGGCCCGGATACGCGTGCCGCTTGAAGGGAGCGCGCTGTGGACCGGCTACTTTCGCATACGATTCCATAGCCTTGATGTGGCTGCGGGGATTTTCCGCCAAGGCGCGGCTGTACGCCGGTTCCTGCCCCACCGCGCCCCAGTAACGGTGGGCATCAGACACCGGCAAGTTGAGCCAGCCGTGTGGATTATCGCGATACCCGAACAAACCGGGCACGGCCATGCGCAACGTTTCGCCCGGCGGCACGCTCCATTGCGTGGCGGCATCAAACTGTTGTTGCTCAATGAGTTTCAACTGAGCCAGCCTTTGAGATTCCACTTCGGCCAAGTATTGTTGCTTCTGTAACGGCCCGAGTTCAGGCGCAGCTTGGATCTGATCGCGGGCACGTTGCACCGCTTTCTCCAATTGGTTTAACGGCGAAACCTTCATCGCCGCAGCCGTGCCACCGGCAGTCTGAAAAAGATTCACCAGCGTGTGCCCCGCCATCAACGCAGCCGCCACAGCCACAACGCCTACTTTAGCAAACCCGCGCAGGGCGTTTGGCGCGAGATTATAAGTTCTTTGCCCATCGCGATTGAGCACCGCCACAAACACCACCGCCGCCACGCACAGGCTGAAAATGCCGCCCACATCAAAACTTTCCATCACGCCCTGCCCCAGCGCAAACCCGCCCAGCGCCGTCCACACCCAAACTCGCCAGCCGGTTTGGCGCAAGCCGTGGAAGACTGCTGCCAAACACAAACACGCGCCCGCCGCGCCGAGGGGCACGCTGGGCAAACCCCAAGTGGCGTGCGTCAGCAAATCACCATTGAGCGCCAACGCCAACGCGCCGAGCACGCACACCGGTTGCGAAAATCGCAGCGCGCGGAAAAGCAGCCACCCACTAAACCCAAGCAGCAGCAACGCCATCGGGGCGTAAGTTTTGGCAAAGAGCACAGGGCCGCCGTCACCGCCCAGCGCGAGGCACACATCGAAATAGGCTTTGGTAAAGTTGGGCATCGCCGAAGGCACCTCGCCGCCCAGCCAGTTTTGATCCTGCCAAAAACTCCAGCCGGATTGTTCATCGAAGGCGTGAGACTGAATACCCGCAAGCGGGGAATCATTGGCGAAAATGACCTGCCCGCGCTCGAGGCTCCCGCGAAAGAGAAAGCCCAGCACTAACGCCAGACACGCGAGCACAATCAGCGCGTCGAGCCATTTGGGAGAACGGGGTTCACTTGAAGAGTCGGACATCAAAACCTCAGCGGCGACCCTGCCCCGAAACGCCCCGCAAGGCAACGGCCAAGTTGCCCAGCATCCCCGCCCACGGGCCGGTAATGGCGCGGGTGGCGCGATCAATTTCCTGACGATAATGCGGCGTCTCCTCCGCCGATTGCGCGCGCTTCACCCGACTACGCGCGGCAAGCAAACAACGCTGGCGAAAATTCCACAGCCATGCACCGAAGCCAGTTTTTTCTAGCAACGCCGAGGCGGCCACCATCGCCTGCCATTCATCCGCAATCACTGCGCCCGGCTCGCGGCGGTTGCGGGAGGTGGTCGAATACTCGTGCCGCCGATATTCACAAAGGGCCGAAGGCACCTCGATCACCATCTCGCAAGTGGCCGCCAGTTCCGCATAAAAAACCGCATCGGCGCATTGAATGAAGTGCGTAAGAAATTCAACCGGCAACAATTGGCGGTTCGTTTTCATTAAAACCGCCGGCAAACAAATCGTCCGCAAATCCGCTTGGGCGGCGATAAATTCCTTTTGCGGAATGGTGATGGGCGCGCCGCCAGGCACAATGGGGAATGGACACATTAAATCCCCACCCTCCACCAATACGCCCTCTTCGCCGATCACTTCGTACGCCGAATAAACCAGCGCGCGCCCTTGGACCGCTTCCAACGGCTCAAGCATCCGCTCATAAAACTCCGGCTTGATGAGGTCATCCGCCGTGAGCAAATGCAGCACGTCCGCCTCTTCTGCGTAGCGCAGCGCGTTGTTAAAATTATCCGTTGACTCAACGTGCTCGTCGGTGAGCCGCCACTCGAAGCCTTCTTTTTCAAATGCCTTGGCGATCCGATGCGTGCCGTCGGTGGAACAGTTGTCTTGAATGATCACGCGATCGGGCCGGCGCGTTTGGCTGGCCACTGATTCCAGCGTGGCTTCAAGAAAACGTCCGCCGTTGTAAACGGGAATGACTGTAACCAGCTTGCTCATCAATAATTAAACGCCGAGTGTGCGCTTCAAGGTTTCCGCCACGCGCTGCACTTGTTCACGCGTGAGGTTCAGCGCCGACGGCAAGTTAATGCCCAACGGACTGAGGCGATAGCTCACTGCATTTCGCTTGCGTGCCACCGCCGCTTCCGCGTGTCCTTCATACGCCGGCAAACTGCTGAGCGGATGAAACATCGGCCGACTGTCGATGCCTTCCGCGTCGAGCGCGGCCATCAGTTTTTCTTTCGGCCATTCCAGCATTGGATCGAGCACGGCGGTGACCATCCAAAATGTGTTCTTCGTGTTGGCTGGTTCGTGATTCAAAGTGACGCCTTCCACTCCCACCAATGCCTCACGATACCATTCAAACATCTCCCGCTTGCGGGCCACCAATTCCTCCGCACGCTCCACCTGTGCCAAGCCAATCGCCGCGGCCACGGGCGGCATTTTGTACTTGAAAGCAACTTCCGTGTTTTTGAAATGCACATCACCGGGCTCGCGGCCGTGATCGCGCAACTGCATCACGCGCGCGTGTAATGTGTCGTCATTAGTCACCAACATTCCGCCTTCGCCGGTGGTGAAAGTTTTGGAACCGTGAAAACTAAACGCCGCGACATCGCCCAACGCACCCGCCTTGCGTCCGTCAAATTCGCTACCGATGGCCTCGGCGGCATCTTCAATAATTTTCAAGCCATGCTCATCGGCGATGGCCCGCAGCGCGGCATAATCCGGAACGCCGCCGTACAAATCTACCGGCAAAATCGCCTTCGTGTTTTCGGTGGTGCACGCGCGCACACTCTCGGCACTGAGGCACCACGTGTTTTCATCCACATCAGCGAATACCACCGTGGCACCGACATATGAAACCGGCGCGGCACTGGCAATCCAGGTGAGGTCCGGCACGATCACCTCGTCGCCCGGCCCAATGCCCAGTGCCGCCAACGCGAGATGCAGGCCCGAAGTGCACGAGGGCAAACTCACCGCGTGCTTCACGCCAATGTAGTTGGCAAAGGCGGCCTCAAAACGATGCGGATATTCACCGGCGCGCGCGTACCATCCATTCGTTGCCGCGTCGGTGGCGTAATCGATCTCCCGCTGAGTGATGCCCGGGCCGGCGATGGGGATGCGATCGCTCATTAGTCCGCCACGCATTTCAAATAACCGCCCGGAGCCACGCTGATTTGCAGCTTGGCGTCGATGGCGGTATTGACCTCAAAGCGTTCAGTCGTTTTCAAAAAAGCATCCGTCGCCGTGCGGGGATTATCACCTTTGTCCCACGGGCGATCGGGAAACGACCCCGCCGGCATATCCTCAATCAGCGTGTCGCACACGACTAAATAGCACCCCTTCGTGACCAGCGGCGCATACAATTCCAATTCCCGCAAAACGTGCTCGTGCGTGTGATTGGAATCAAGCACAACCATCACCCGCTCAGCTCCGGAGGCAACTGCGGCGACTTGCGCGGCGATGGCGTCCTCGATCGACGAGCCTTGAATCATTTCGATGCGCTCAAACATCGGGTGCGCTTCGATCTCGACGCGATTGTGTTCGCGGATGTCGATATCCACGCCGAGCACGCTTCCATCATTGCCGAGCAGTTGCAGCATCGACGCGTGAAAAATCAGCGATCCGCCGTGAGCGATGCCCGTTTCAATGATGAGATCCGGTTTCGTTTCCCAAATAATTTCCTGCAACGCCGCAAGATCCTGCGGAAATTGAATGACCGGCCGACCAAGCCACGTAAAATTGTAAGTGTAATGATGCGGCGCAATCGCAGCCACCCAATCGCGCGTCGCCTGTCGCACGGATGCATCCGCGTGCAGTCCGTCAATGTTGTCCTGCACCTCGGCAAAAAACTTGGCTACCTCGCTCATCGCGCGAAATCCTTCCAGTAAACCGTCCCCGAGGCAATCACTTCCCGCCCCGCGTGCCCGCAATTAGCCGCCAAATCCAACGCGCTGACAAAGGGCGTAAACGCCCCGTGCAACTGCGGATACGCGCGTTTTTCATAATTCAAATACTCCACCCGAATGCCTGCTGCCTCGAAGGATTCGTGGTCCAAATAATCCCACGCGCCGTGCCCCGTGACATAACGCTCCGCGCCCAAGGCCTGGCAAATCGCCAACACCCGCGCTGAACCCGTGCCTTCGATGTCCAGTGCTGATGACCACTGAATTACCTTCGGGATGATTTCAAAAAAACCCGCCAACGCCTCCACGCTCGCCGCACTCAACGCCGCCAGCGATTCGTGTTCTTTTTCAAACACCGATTTCACCAAGCCCAACATTTCCTCCGTATGCGGCGCAGCGGCGTACGCTTGCCGCAGCGTCGCAAGCTGTTTGCGCCGCCAATCGTGTTTGGCCATTTGCGTTTCATTGAGCGACTGCCCAAGTTTGGTTTCCGCCAATGGCACCGTGAGCCACGGCGTGCCCTCGGCGGTTTTTATTTGCACGCGGTTAAAAAATCCACCCTTTGAAAACTGCGCATCATCCAAATACACAAATACATCGGCGAGCCGCATTTGCTCCAACATCCCCACCCACGGGAAATACATCGGCTGGGATATCACAACCGTTTTCATCGCAGCGTCTTCTCCATAAAAACCACGTCCCGCCAATGACTGCCGTCAAAGTAATGCCGACGTTTCGTCTCCACGGTTTTGAATTTCAGTTTCCAATAAAATGCAATCGCCCGATGATTCACGCGCAACACGCGCAGCGTCAGTTTTTTACACCGCAGCTTTTTCTTCGCGTGCATTTCCAAAAGCCCCATCGCCTTCGCCGCCACGCCCTTGCCGCGCACCGATCGAGCCAAACAAATTCCCAAATCCGCCGTGCCCCGCTCGCGGTCAACCTGCGTCAACTGCACAAACCCGCATGGGCCGCCGTTTTCGATCACAAAAAAAACGCCGCTCGAATCCATCGTACGCCGCCGAATCCACGCTCGCACTTCCGCGGGCGAATACTGCCTCGGCTCAATCATGAGTTGAAGTTGCACTGCTGCGTCATTTCGAAGACCCGATAACACCGCAAAATCCCCCGTCACTGGAGCAAGCAAATTGACTTTCACGGGAAAAATACCTCCAATTCCTGCGACCAATTCAACATTGCCATCTCCTCGCGGGCCACGCGCGGGTTGAGCCCAACATAAAGTCGCCGCACAGTTTCCGGTAATGCCTTGGGCGCAAGGATGGGTTTCTTTAACAAAATCTGCTTTTGCCGATGCGGGTTTTGGTCGAGAAAACATTTCACCGCTTCGGGTCGTTCGAGGCAGGCGTGAATGAATGTGCCATAAAACCCGGAGCCATAAATGGCGGTTTCGCCGTTGCCCGCATTTTCAAACGCCCGAACCCGGTTGCCAAATTCCTGCCAGTATTCGGCCATCTCGTTGATGACATCGGCGACTGAATTTGTGATTGGGGCAATTCCATCTGCATCATTTTTTTCCGCGACCACCACCCACGCGCTGTTGTGTGCAGTGCTGTCAATTTCGCGCACGGCAAATCCGGCATCAGCCAACAAGCGATGCAGCGAGTGTTCGGAAAAATGATTCACGTGGTCGGCCACCACGAGATCGGCGGTGTTTGCAAACACATTGGGCACGAGAAAATAGAATGTGCCGCCGTCACGCAATAAACGATGCGCCTGCGCCACAAACTCGCGTGGGGTGTCCACGTGTTCCAGCGCGAAAAATGAAATCACCGCGTCGAAGCTCCCCGCCCATTCGGCGGGCAGTTCGTACACCGCTTGGTTTTCAGCGGGCACGAAGGCGTTCCAAAAATCGCGGTACTGTTCTCCCACATCGAAAACGTGCGGGGCAATATCATCACGGTGGCCGTGCAGGGCTTTGAGCGTGGCGGCCTTGCCGCAGCCGTAGTCGAGCACTTGCGCGTTGGGCGGGAGGTCGAGTTTTTCCAGCAATGTGGTGACTTGATGTTCGGTGCGGAAAATTTTCCGGCCCTCGCGCACGGCGTAGAGTTGATCCTCCTCCTCGCTGGCGGTGAGGATGTGATAATCTTCGGCGTAAAATTTTTCCAGCGCGGGCAGCGGTGCGGTTTGGGTGTGGCTACAACTTGCGCAATGCCAAACACGGGTGGCACCCTCGAGCACTTGGCACAGCGAGGTGATGGAAACGGGCCGCGCGGATTCATAAACCGGCGCGCCCAGCGGCCCCTCGCAAATGTTGCAGGCGTCCGTCATTCCACCACCCATTCCGGATGCACCGCACGGAGGTCATTGCCAGCAGCGTACGCGCCGGGCCAACCGAGTTTTTTCCCGGTCGGCTCCGCAAAGTTGAACCACCGCATTTGCATCGACCACCGCGATCGGGCGGCACGGTTTTCGCCGGAGCGATGCAACGTGAGGAAATCGACCAACACCAAATCGCACGGCTCCGTGAGCGGCGCAGATTTCTCGTACTTTGCAACGCGCTCCGCTTCGTCGGCCAAGGTCAATCCGTACGCACCGGTTTTGTCAGGGTTAGCCGAATCGTGTTCGCATACCGGAGCGAAATCGTCTTTGTGCGAACCAATGCAAAACTCCACGGGGCCGAGCTCATCGGTCATCGCCAGCAACGGACTCCAAAAAACCAACCCATCCAAACTACGCAACTGCGCCGGATAATCCTGATGCCACCCGGCGCGAAATTTTTCCTCGGCGGGATTATCAATCCGAATGCCGTAACCGCCCGCCGCAATGCCCGGCGCGTCCGTGCCGCGCACTTGCCGCACCACCGCCTCGTGCTTCGCGCTGGCCACGAGACGGATGAACGCGGGGATTTGTTTCACTGCATCATACACCACGCCACCGAGGGCGCGATCGTGCGCGATGAGGGATTGATAGCCCGCGTCAAATGTCTCCGACGCAAAGTCGGTTTGCTCGATGGCGAGTTGGTGTTGTTCGATGAGTAAACCGATGATCGAATGGACACCGCGCTGCACAGCTTCCACTTCGCCGCGTTCATAAAAATTCGGCAACACCAAAAAGCCATCGCGGACAAAGGCGGCGAGCTGTTCATCTGTCAGTGGCGCGCTCATTCGGTGAAATCCGGAAAAGACAAATCGCGCTCGCACACAATGGCACCGGCGATGGGCCATTGGATTTGGAACGCGGCGTCATCCCAGCGCACACCGCTTGCGGATTCCGGCGCGTAGGGCGCGCTCATCTGATAAAATAATGTGGCATCGTCGGTGAGCGTTTGGAAACCGTGCGCGATGCCTTCGGGTAAAAATACGGCGCGGCCGTTCGCGGCGCTGAGTTCGTTGGCGATGGATTGCTTAAACGTCGGCGACTCCGGCCTGAGATCCAGCGCGATGTCGTGCACCGCGCCGGAGACGCATCGCACGAGCTTGGCTTCCGCATACGGGGTGGTTTGGAAATGCATCCCGCGCACGGTGCCGCGTTGGGTGTTGTGCGAAAGATTGGTTTGGACGAGGTCAGTCGGCAAGCCGTGCGCGGCGAATTCCTCGCGGCACCACGCACGGGCGAACCATCCGCGATCATCCGCGTGCTTATCCAGCTCGATGACGAACACGCCGTTGATTTTTGTTTCAGTAAATTTCATTCGTTCAAACCAACCGCGCTTCCGGAATGGGGATTAAAAATTTCCCGCCCGAGTCGCGGTACGCTTGCTGCTGCGCGAGGATTTCATTCGCGAAATTCCACGCCAACAATAAAGTGACGTCCGGTGCGCGTTGGGACAGTTCCTCGGCGGGGACGATTGGCACGTGCGCACCGGGCATCAGCTTACCGTGCTTGTGCGGGCTGCGATCGGCCACGAAGGCGAGGTCATTGGCCATAATGCCACAAAAATTTAATAACGTGCTGCCTTTGGCCGCTGCGCCGTAGGCGGCGAGGGTTTTGCCTTCGGCTTTGAGGGTGGAGATTCGCTCGCGCAACTGGTCGCGGATGGCTGAGGCGTTGGCGGCGAAATTTTGATAATAACCGAGATTGCCCACGCCCAATTTGTTTTCCTCTGCGCGTAATGCCGTGACGGTTTCATCGGCAGCGTGGACATTGTGTCGCACAAAAATACGCAGCGAACCGCCGTGCATCGGCGTGCGCTCGACGCGGATGATGCGGAGTTTGTGGCGGGCGAAGATAGGTTCAATGGCGGTTAGGGTGAAATAGAAAACGTGCTCGTGATAAATGGTGTCAAATTCAGTTTGGGCAATCATCTCGGCGGCGTGCGGAAATTCGAGGATGGCATGGCCTTCGGGGGCGAGCAACGCCGCAAGGCCGGCGACGAAATCGTTGGGGTCGGGAGCGTGGGCGAAGACGTTGTTGGCGAGGATGAGGTCGGGTTGTTTTTCCGTTGCCAATGCTTGCGCGAGTTTTTTGGTGAAAAAATCCGTGCGCGTTTCCACTCCGTTTTCGCGCGCGACGGTGGCGATGTTTTCGGCGGGCTCGATGCCGAGGTGCGGTGTGCCCGCCTCAGCGAACTGGCGCAGGAGATAGCCATCGTTGCTGGCGATTTCGACGACATAGCTTGGCGCAAACTCTTTACGATAGCGCGTGGCGCATTCGGCGGCGTGTTTGACCCACGCATCTGAGTAGGACGAAAAATAAATGTAATCGCTGAACAACTCGACCGGCGGCACAAGATTGGTGATTTGCAGCAACCAACATTCGGTGCACACGGCGAGGCGCAGGGGGAAGCACGGTTCGGGTTGGGCGAGGTTTTCGGGGGCGAGGAGATTATTGGCGAGCGGTTGTTCGCCGAGATCGAGAATCAATTTGCCGGAGCGCGCGGCGCACGAGCGGCATTGGAAGTCCTCCAGCATTTTTATTGGGCCCACGCGGCGGATGCAGCCGTGGCATCGGCGGTGAACGCTTCGAGCTGAGCAAGGCTGAGGCCGTGAAGATCTTCGGCGTTTACGATGTGCCGTTGGTGATACCAACGCGCGGTACGTTGAACGGCGGTGGCGAAATCCCAAACGGGTTGCCAGCCGAGTTGCTCGCGGGCTTTATCGATGGCGAGCGAAAGCGTGGCGGCTTCGTGCGGGGCGGTTGGATCGGAGGCATCGGTCCATTCGCCGGGCCAATGTTGGAGGAAATTTTCCACGAGTTCGCGCACGGGGCGTTGGGCTTCGGGCGTGGGGCCGAAGTTGAAGGCGTCGGTGAAAGCATCATCCTCGGCCAAGCGCGCGCCGAGCCAAAGGTAGCCGGACAAACAATCGAGCACGTGCTGCCACGGACGCGTGGCGGCGGGACTGCGCACGGCGATGGGTTCACCGGCTGCAAGCGAGCGAACGCAATCGGGCACGATGCGGTCGACACCGTAATCGCCGCCGCCAATGACATTGCCGGCGCGGGCGGTGGCGATGCGGCCGTTAAATGCGCGTTGCCAACTGCGGGTCATGATTTCGGTGGCGGCCTTGCTGGCGGAATAAATGTCGTGCCCGCCGAGTGGATCGGCCTCGGTAAAGGCGCGGGATGAGCCGTCATTTTCATAACACTTGTCGCTGGTGACGACAACGATGGGGCAATCGTTTTTGTTTTGCCGCAATGCTTCGAGGACGTGGGCGGTGCCGAGGATATTGGTGGTGGCGGTTTCCAGCGGGGCGGCGTACGAACGGCGCACGAGCGGTTGGGCGGCGAGATGGAAAACGATGTCGGGCTGCGCGTTGGCGGCGGCTTGTTTGACCAAATCGAAATCGCTGATGTCGCCGATGGTTTCGCTGGCGAAGGTATTGGGCGCGAGGGTTTCGTGAAGATTGGACGCGGCGTGCGGTGCGAGGGCAAAGCCGTGGACGTTCGCGCCGAGGTCGCGCAACCACAGGCTGAGCCACGCGCCTTTGAAGCCGGTGTGGCCGGTGACCCACGCGGTTTTGCCGCTGTAAAATTTGCCGAACATTCCTACCAGATTTTCCACGGTGCAGCGCCGTCGGCCCACAGTGCCTCGAGTTGTTGCTGCTCGCGATGGGTATCCATACACTGCCAAAAGCCGGTGTGACAATGGGCCTTGAGCTGGCCTTCACTGGCGAGGCGCTCCAATGGCTCGCGCTCGAGGATGCAGTCGTCGCCGGTCAAATAATCTCCGATGCGTTTGTTGATCACGCAATAGCCGCCGTTGACAAAGCGCGGCTCGCGGTCGGGTTTTTCGCTGAAGGTGGTGATGGTGCCTTCGTTGATGGACAGCTCGCCAAAACGGCCGGCCGGTTGCACGGCGGTGGCGGTGGCGATCGCGCCGTGGTTTTTGTGAAACTCAATGGAGGCGTTGAGATCGCTATCGGTCAAGCCGTCGCCGTAGGTGAACAGGAAATCTTCATCGCGCACGTGGGGCAAGGCGCGGGCGAGGCGACCGCCGGTTTCGGTGGCGGGGCCGGTGTCGAGGAGGGTCACGGTCCAGTCTTCCTCGTCGTGATGGGTGTGGTATTGCACTTCCGGCTCGCGGCCGAGCTTGAGCGTCACGTCGCTGGTGTGCCAAAGGTAGTTGCGGAAATAATCTTTGATGACCTCGCCTTTATAGCCGAGGCACAGAATGAAATCGCGATGCCCGTGGTGGGCGTAGGTTTTCATTATGTGCCAGAGAATCGGCCGACCGCCGACGGGCACCATCGGCTTGGGACGATACTCCGTCTCCTCGCGCAATCGCGTGCCCTGGCCGCCGCATAGGATAACCACCTGCATCGCGGGAGGTTAAACGGGATTGGCCCCGCTGCCAACAACCTTCGCTTTGCGCGGGCGGCTGCGATTGCTACGCTGCCACGGACGTGCGTGATTTTTTGTTCAACTTGTTTCCGCCGGGCGGGCGGCTGCGGCGCGGGGTGGAGGCGTTGTTGCCGGTGGCGGATGTGTTGCTGCTGCCGTTCACGCTAGCGGGGGCACTGTTGCTTGGGGCCATCCGGATGGCTGGCGTGGAGCGGTTTCGCGTGGCGCGGTGGGTGTTTCGCAAAACGCGGGTGTTCCCCGTGCGCGATCATTATTACGAGCCGCTTGTCAATCCCGCGCACCTCACGCGTTCGCTGGAAGAACCGCGCGCGCTGCCGGGCATTAAGTGGGACGACGCTGAAATGCTCGCCCAACTCGATACCTTTGACTTCAACGACGAACTGCTCGCCATTCCGATGGAGGGCACCGACGGCTTTTTTTACAACAACCCCGGCTACGGACGCGGCGATGCGGAGATGCTTTATAATTTTCTGCGCCACCTCAAGCCGCGACGGTTCATCGAAATCGGCTGCGGCATGAGCACGCATCTCGCCCAACTCGCCTTTGCCCAAAACGAAAAAGACGGCGCGCCCCCCTGCGAACACACCTGCATCGAGCCCTACGAAAATCCGTGGCTCGAGCAACTCGACGTCACCGTCCTGCGCCAACGCGTGGAGGAAGTGAGCCCCGACGTCTTCGCCGGCCTCGCGCCGCGCGACATTGTGTTCATCGATTCCTCGCACATCATCCGCCCGCAAGGCGATGTGCTCACCGAATACCTGCAAATCCTCCCGCGCCTCCCCAAAGGCGTGTGGGTGCACGTGCACGACATCGCCACCCCGATGGATTACCCCACCCCGCTCATCGTCGACCAAATCAAACTCTGGAACGAACAATACCTCCTCGAAGCCTTTTTAACACACAACCGCGATTGGAAAATCCGTTGGATGATGAATCACCTTTTGCACACCCACCCCGAGGCGGTTCATCAAAAATGCCCCATCACCGCCGAGGCGATGACAAAGGGCGAAGGCCCACGTGGCGCGTGTTTTTGGATGGAGAAGGTGGATTAGATTTCCGTCAATCGGCGGAATTGGTGCACGAATGTTTCGGGCAAGAATTTTTCGCGGAAACTTTTCTCGGTTTCACGTTCTTCATCGGTCAACAAATGGCGTCCCTCCATCGCGGCCCGCAGGGTATTGATAAGATTTTCGATGGCGGTTGCATCGTCCGTGCGGATTTTGGTGGAGTGGGCCAGCGGATAACCGTTAACCACTTCGGGGATGGCACCGGATTGGCTGGCGACGATGGCGCGTTCCAAGAGGCGGGCTTCGAGAGCGGTGCGACAGAGACTTTCTTCCACGCGGGAGGGACAGACGACGAGGTCGTGTTGGGAAATTAATTTTGGTACATCGACGTGGGCGACGTGTTGAAGCAGATGAATGTTGTCGCCCGTGGCGCGTTCCACTTCGGGGCGCAGCGGGCCGTCCATTCCGAGGATGGAAAGAGTGGCGTGGGGTTGGAGTTTGCGCCACGCGGCAAGGAGGAGGTCGATGCCTTTCTCGGCAGACAAGCGACCGTAAAATAAAACCTTCGCGGGGCCATCGGTCGCGACTGCCCGTGATGGGGGTCGTAAAAAATAATCTTCCACGGGCTGATACAGCGTGGTGAATTTGTCATCATCATTCCCATCGCCCGCGAAGGCGCGGCAGCGATCGGTGATGAAATCGGAAACACCGGCCACGCGCGTGCTGGCGGCGAGGGCTTTTTTCCACGGAGCATCGCGGCCGCGCAGCCACACGTTGATCAAAGGTGCAAGCTTGGCGCGGGTGGCGGTGGCGTCCATTCGTTTGGGGACGACTTCCTGGCACCACGTGAAGAGCGGTTTGTCGGCAGCATCGGCGAGGGCATGCGCGAGGACGATCGCGTTCATATCCGGGCAGAAAATCGCATCGTAATTTTCCGGGCGCACCCCGGCGTTTTGAGCGGCGCGGAAGAGTGATCGGTCGAGCATCCGGTTTGGTAGAAATAAAATGGTACGCTTAAACGCCTGCGCGTTTTGCGAACACCAGCGCGGCAGGGTGATGCGGTGCATTCCCGGCTCACCCCGATCCGGCCCGCCGGCGAGGCACAGCACCTCCACCTCCCACCCCGCGCACCGCCGCAACAACGCCGCCGCCTCACGCGCGACCATCTCGGCCCCGCCGTGGTCGTGCTCATAAAAAAATGAAACCAGCAGGAGGCGCATTAGGTTGTTGGTGAAAATTCCGCCACCCACAGGCCGTTGGCGTAGGGGAACGGGTGGCCATATTTTGTGCCGACGGCTTCGGTTTGTGAGGCTTCGCGCCATTCGCGGCGGCGATGGCGCAGGAGGAAATGCGCTTGGTTGGCGGCGAGTTTGTTGTTGGCGATGAGTTCGTCCAAGGCGGGATTGTACCCGAGCGGCACGGTGATGACGAGGCGTCCATCGGGCGCGAGCAACGCGCGGCAGGCGGCGATGGCGGCTTGGATTTTTTCCTGGGAATCGCCGCCATCATCATCGAAGCCGATGTGTTCAAAGGTGGAAATGGAAAGGATGACCGCGAATCGCTCGTCAGTTTCCCATTCGGTGATGTCTTCGTTAATGACATTTGGAGCGGTTTCGTATTTGTCGATGACAGTGTGAGTATGCGGGCCGTAATGGCCGAGAACGTTTCCGATTTCCAAAATCGGGCCGTCGGTTTGGGCGAGGTGCCAACGGGCGATTGGGATTTCGGCGCAGCGTTCGTTGCTCCACGTGACGTTGTAGTTTTCGTAAACGCATAGGAGGCGTTCGTCGCGATAATCAAATTCCCGCGGGCGGAGGAAGGGCCGCACGATCGGCGAGGCGAGTTTGCGCAGGGGGAGCAGAAAAATTTCACGCCAGCCAAAGCGCTTGGCGAACCATCGCACTTTGCCGGTGAGGCCGCTGTAAAGATGAGCGCTCATTCGTCGTCGTCATCAATATCGGATTCGTCGTCGTCATCGCCCCAATCCATTTCACCGCCGTTTGCCCAGGCTTCGAGTTGGTCGCAGGCGGCGGGGAGCACTTGATCCCAATGAAATTCCTTGGCGCGGTCGCGGGCGGCGATGCGCCAATCCTGATACGCGCCGTCGTGGCATTGCACGTCGGCGATCATCGCGGCGAGTGCGGTGGGGGATTCTTCGTCGGTCACGAGGCCGGTTTGGCGGTGCAAGGTGGATTCCACCAAACCGGGCGTGGGATACACAATGGCCGGCGTGCCGAGAGCGTTGGCCTCGATGACGTTGAGCCCCCAACCTTCGCGCAGAGAAGTGTGCAGCAAAAAATGGGCGTCGCGCAGGGCGGCATCTTTTTCGGCCTCGGGCAGTGGGCCGCAAAATTCAACGTGGTCTTCGACTTTTAACTCAGCGGCCAACCGGCGCAGCGCGGGTTCTTCCTGACCTTGACCGACGATTTTTAATTTCGCTTCCACTTCGTGTTCGCCAAGCAAACTCCACAACGCGGCGATGGCGTGATCCACTTGTTTGTTGGGCGCGAGGCGGGAGACGGTGATGAGCTGCAGCGGTTCATCGAGTTCCTTTTCCGGCAACGTCTCCAGCGCGCGGGTGTCCACGCCGTAAGGAATTTGCGTCACGGAATCAATGCCTTGTTCGTGCAACAGATCGCGCGTGTAAGTGCTCGCAGTCCAAAACGGCACGTCGCGATATTGGCGCAGCGTGAGGCCTTCCTGCCAACTCCCGATGCGGCTGAGTGGCCACGGATAAAACGCTTTCCAAATCGGGCCGAGCACTTCGTGAATGTAGGCGACGCATTTGTCGGTGCACCAAATGGGCGCGTACCACGGGATGCCGTGGTGCTGATCGATGACGAGATCGAAGGGCTTTTGCGTGGCGTGCCATTTGCGCGCGGCCATCCACGCGGTGAATTTGCCGCCACCGCGAATGACGTCAATCCCGTCAATGACCTCCGCCGGATCGCCTCCGTCAAATTCATTGGCAAACCACGTGACCTCGTGGCCGCGCTGCACCAAGCCGCGCAGATAAGCGTGGGTCACGCGCTCGGCGCCGCCGGCGAGTGGGTTGCGCGGGTCGCGCCAGTTGAGCATTAAAAATCGCACGCGGCGCAGTCTTCACCGTGGCGGGCGGGCGCGGCAATGAAAAAGCCCTTTGACCCGCGCGTCCATTTACCGAAAGATGAGCCCGCGCGCGAGTGGCGGAATTGGTAGACGCGCCGGATTTAGGTTCCGGTCTCGCAAGGGGTGGAGGTTCGAGTCCTCTCTCGCGTACCATTTTTTTGTTCACCGCGACTGCGATGAACCCCTTAATTCTTTGCAGCGAGGAGTTTTTTCAAAGCCGCTTCCATTTCGGGGACACTGAAACCGCGCGGGCCGCGCCCGCCTTGGTAAGCAATGCGGGCATCGGGGCCGATGATGTACAAGCGATCCGGAAACCCATCGAAAGCGCGCATCACGGAATTGTCGATGTCATCCACGAGCAGCGGAATGGTAAGATTCAAACCGGCTGAGCAGGCGGTGGCCACTTCCTTGCGGGCCAAAAAAGTCTTGGGCTGCTCAATCTGCACGTGGCGCGCGGGGCGACTGGAATCGGTGGGATGAGCCTCGCGGATGTACACCCAAACGAAGTCGGCTTGTTTACCAAAAGTTTCGTAAACTTTTTGGAGGCGCCCGGCCTCACGCGAAAAGGGGCCTCACGTGTAAGATCCAAACACCACGACGGTGTGGCGCTTGATTTTTGAAAAATCCAGCACGCGATCACCCGCCATAAATTGTGCGGAAACCTTGGGAGCAAGCGACCCCACTTGCACTCCGACACCGCCACCACCAATTGGCCGTTGACCTTGGCCGAAAAACCGTGCCCATTCTTCCAGCGTCACGTGACCGTCGGCTTGGGTGTCGGCTTTGTTGAAATCCGCCGCCTGCAGCAAGGTCGTCCATTCCTTGGCGGAAATTTTTTGATCCGCATTTGAATCGAGCCCGCGAAATAATTCCTGCGCCGCATCTCCACCACCGCCCTGCCCCGGACGTCGACCGCCCTGTTGCATTCGTGCGCGGCGCATGGCTTCCATTTCGGGTTGGGTGAGGAATCCGTTTTTGTCTTTGTCGAATTGGTCGAAGAAATTTTTTGGCCCGGGAAATTCCGCGCGCGAAAATTTGCCGTCGCCATTGGCATCCATCCGCTGACGAAACCCGCCCGCACCATTTTGCCGCGTTTGTGCCGGCAACAAGCCCGCGCTCAATATCAGTAGAACTCCAATTGCACGCATCACCCCATTGGACGTCGCTCCGCCTGAGTTGGATACATCCAATTTGCGCCCTTAACAGCCCGACCCTACGTGCTCACTTTTTAGGGGCCGGCGGCGCCTTAGCTGGCTTGCCTGACTGGGCTTTCAGGCATCGCTGCAACGTCATCAACGCCATCGCCGTGCCATATTGCTGGTGGTAATCGTAAAACGGAAAATCCCACCAACTGCCGTCTTTTTCCTGCAGTTTCATGATAATGGTGGCCATATGATCTTGCAGCCGGGGGCGCTCGGCGGCGGGCACGTGATCGAGGCACAGCGCGCCGTAGTAGTGGCCGTAATAATAAAAATAACCGGCCACCTGAAACCAAGCCTCGTGCGGGCGCGGGCGTTTGCGGCCGATGCCGAGCCATTCATTGCGGGCGTAAAGGCGGTCGAGCCAATCAACGAGCACCTTGTCGGTGATGCGTTGATCGCCCCACACACGCAGCGCGATGTTGCCCGCTTGCGACCGGCCGAGGCTGCCGCCCGGGCGGTTGATTCCGCGGCGCGGTGAGTTTTTTAAATACTCGCCATAAAGAAAACTGCCGTCGGGCAAGTGCTGCCGCTTGAGTGCGGCCAGTGCGCGGGTCACCAATTTTTTGGGCGGCTCAATACCGGCCATTTTGGCCTCGTGGAACGCAACGAGCACCGTGGCGTTGACGAACGAAATGGAACTGCTCGCGGGCTTCTTGGTGCCCAGACGCATATCGTAATAGCCCCAGCCGCCATCAACAGATTCGTAGGCATCGAGCCGGTCAAACTGTTGCGCGATGAGTGCGTCGATTTTTTTAATCTTCGCCGGTTCAATCTCCGCCCGCGCGCGCAGACGCACCAATGCCTGCAGGCCGTAGCCGTGCGCCCACACGTTGTACATCGCATCCGCCGTGGCGCGGCGCAGCTTGGGCAGATGCTCCAGCAAATAAGCCTCCGAATCCTTCAACGCCGCGCGGGCTTGCGGGGTATCGCCGCCCGCTTCGATGATGGCGGAAATGCAAAGTGACGTAACCGCCAATCGAAAAGCATAATGGCTCTGAAACCCGGGCGCATAAATATTGAGCCCCTTGGTATTACGCGGGCTACCCCACGAGCCGTCTTTGTTCTGCCGGTCCAGCAGGAAATAAATGCCGCGCTCAATTGATTTTTCCAGATCCACTCGCGGCACGGGCTGTGCGTCGGGCAGTTTCGGTATGGGCACGGGATTAGCCGCCGGTAAACCCATCGCAGCCACGAGGCTGGCAAGGGTGATCTTGGACAAACGGTTCATAGATTCCTTTCCGAATGATTCCGGTTGGAATTAATTGATCTTCACTAGATCGCCGGCTTTGAGGCCGCTGGTGATTTCGGTTTGACCATTGCTGGTGCGACCGATTTGCACCGTTATATTTTTTGTGGAATCGCCGTCCACCCCGATCACGTAAGGCTTTTGATCCGCGTCATAATGCAGTGCGGTGGAAGGCACGGTGAGGGCGTCGGCCTTGGAATAGGTGCCCAGATTCACCGCGCAGCCCATGCCGGGAGCGAGGTAGCCGTGGTTCGCACCAAGGGTGGCGGCAAGGGTGACCGCGAATTTGCCGGGCGCGGTGGGCACGCGGCTGATGGCGGTGACAGTGACGGGGATGCGCTGCTCGGGCGCGGCGGTTGGCGTGGCCCAGCCCCGGGTGCCGAGATTAATCTGGCGCAAATCTTTTTCGGCCACGCTACCGCTGATGATGAGCGGGCGCGGGGTCACCACGGTCATAAAAATCTCGTTGGGCATTACATTGCCGCCGGCGCGCAGTTTGGCGGTGAGATGTTTGCGGCCGGTCCACAAGCCGTTCACAAATTCGCCGTAATAAACCACGCCATTGGCGGAGGCTTTCACGTCAAGCAATTGGCGGTCGGCTTCAAGTTTGGCGTGAGATTCCACAACTTTGTTGAAGTCCACCTGCTTTTGCTCGATGGAGAGCTGGCGGCGCTGGGTGGAGGATTCGAACGTTTCCTTGAGACGTTCCTGCGCAAGTTGAGCGCGTACTTGGGCGGTGGCGCGATCTTCGATTTCACGCGGCAACCCAAACTTAAGCGCGGCGAGGCGCGTCAGCTCCGCGCGTTCCAACGAAAAGCGCGCGCGGTTCACAGTGTTAAGCGCGCGGGTGATGATGATCTCCTCCGTTTCCTCGGTAAGGTCATCCGCTTCGTACATTTTTTTGAGCTGCTTGAGTTCCTCTTGCGCATAAGCGAGCGAGTTTGAGTAAGTGGAGTAACTCTGGTGCGTCGATTTCACGTTAAACTCTTTAATGTACTCTTGGAAATGTTTTAAGTCCTCTCCCAATCGCTTGAAGGCCAGCTGCGCGGAAACTCGATCCAAGTCGGCACTCTTGCTGGCAAACTGATGTTCCGCTTGCGACAATGCAAGATCCACCCGCGCGGTTTCCAGCGCTCGCTTGCTGTCGGTAATCCGACGATCAATTTTTTCTGTTTCAAACTCAATCAAGGCCGCGCCCTCGCCCACTTCCGCGCCGTGAGCGACCACGCGTTTCACCGTAAGATCCGCCCACACCTTGGGTCGCAACTTGATGGCTGAAGATTTCGCCGGGCCAAATGCTCCGGACAGTTTCACCTCCACCTCAAACACACCGGCTTTGACGGTGTGTACGCCCTTGGGCGGGGTATTGGTGGAGTCGGCAGCAAGCAGTGCGACGGCCTGTGCAAACAGGAAACAAATCGAACACATCGAAAAGGTTGATTTCATCCGGCGTGTCTACCGTCCATTGCCGGGTTTATCAAGCCCCGCCTTCGAGGCTGGCAATAGATGATATTTTCCCGCTGCCGGATTAGTCAAACGCGTCACCCGCCCGTCCGGCCAACGCACCTCCAGCGAATCCACCGCCGTCAAATCGCCCAACCCGAAATGGGCGGTGAACGGATGCTGCACCCGCCACGAATCGCCTGTCACCACCCAGTGCCGCCATATTTTTTTGCCCGCGCGCGCGGTTACCACCGCGCCCACCGGCGACCGACCCGGTGCGCCCCGCAAATGCGCGCCAATCCAGCCGCCCTCGGGTTTCAAACGATTGGCCAACAACCGAACGTGGGGCAAATTCAATCCGGTTTTGAAATCCCAATGGCGTTCGGTCACTAATAAATCCGGCCGCCCATCCGCATCGAAATCCGCCGCCACTACGCTGCGGCCATCGCGCTGGCTTCCCGCGCCCAGCAAAAAACCCGCCTCGCGCCAGCCGCCTTGGCCGTCATTGAGCAACAACGCGTTGGGCTGAAATCCGTGCCACGAAAGATTCGCGCGCACCGGCCCCATCACCCCTTTGAAATGCGCAGCCAACGCAACATCGGGTTGATTGTTTTGAGTATAAATATCATGACGCCAAAAAATGCTATCGTAATCCTCCACCGTACGACGGCTGGAAAAACCCGTGGCCACAAACAGGTCTCGATCCCCATCGAGATCAAAATCCGCACCACTCACGCCGTGCGCCCAACCGGTGCGTTGGAGTATTTTTGATTTCGTTTCGTTAAAAACCAACCCCTTCGCCCCGCCAAGAAACAAACGATTTCCACTTCCCATTGCCACCCGACGGGCCAAAAATTCTGGCAACGATTGATGGCCGAGCTGCAATCCAGACAAACGCCGCGCGGCTGCGGAATCCACGCCGGCCATAAATACATCGGGCCGTCCATCGCCGTTAAAATCGCCCACCGCGTGGCTCTGACCAAACGCGTATCGGGCCTTACCGAGCGTGCCGTTGAGGTCCGTGAATTCCCCCTGCCTGTCATTGGCGTAATGATCAAGCCCGCCGAAATCCGCCACGTTCAGCAAATCCAAATCGCCGTCGCCATCGAGATCCACCCACGAGGCGCTGCGGGTGCGGCGGTGTTTGCGCAGGTTTGGCGCGGCGGTTTCGGTGAATTTCCCTGCACCATTGTTTAGCAGCAAGCGCGATGGGTGTCCGTCGTTGGCATCGAAATAGGGAAGCGGAAACTGGCCGTCGACAAAGGGCGGCTTGTAAGTGGTGATCCAAAGATCAAGATCGCCATCGCCATCCACATCGCCCGCAGCAATCGCGCTGGCACCGTGCCACTGGGCTTCGCCGATGAATGCTCGCGTGGGTTTTTCGAACTGCTCAAATTCAGTTTCCGCCGTGCCGGCCCAAAGCCACGGCCCATCGCGTGCGGGCACGCCCAGCAAATCCACCACGCCGTCTCCGGTGAAATCGGCCAACACTGCCGCCGTCAAGGGCTCGGGAAAAACCGCGCATAATTTGGCTGCTTTAAATTTCCAACTGCCGCGATTCCATTGCACGGAGTTATTGGCGGGAAAAATTATTTCAGGCAATCCGTCGTGATTCAAATCCTGCACTAACACCGGTCCGCTGCCTTGCGGTGCGGATTGTTCTGCAAACCCGCGCGCGCCTGTGTGTTCGTCACGCTGCAGTTCGCTCACCGTTATGGTTCCGGGTAAAAATTGTTCCTGCGCGTTTTGTGTTTCAGTCCATTGAATCGTCAGCAACCCGCGCAGCACCACCCGCGACTGCCCATTGCGCGCGCGCACGGTGAATGCGTATTTTGATTCGGCTGTTTTATTGTTAAAGGCATAATGTTCATGCCGCCATTGAGTGCCACGAAGTTCCCATCCTTCCGCGCTGCGCGCTTTGAGCCATGCTTTCCATTCGGTGGGATTCATTTTTTGGTTCGGCCCGATCTCAAGCGAACCGAATTGAAATTCTGCCAACACCGCAAATTTATCCTTGGCCGCGCGCAGGACGTCCCATGCGGTAACGAGGGTTTCGTGGAATCGTTGGGCATCCATTTCGCGCGACCACATGGTCCGATCGAACCGTGTGCGCAGTTGGGTAATCAAATTCACGCGCTGCATTAACTTCACCGGCATTTGCTCGCTCACTAACAGCCCGTTTTGGTAAACCCGCTGCACGGCATGTAACCCGGTGGCGTCCCATTCGTCCCACTTGCCGTGGGGTTGATCGCTCTCGAAAAAGGCACGGTGTTTCACCCGCCCGTTAGCGTGCCATTCCACAAACTCACCGTTCAGTTTACCTGCGGTATAATTCAGAATACGGCGCGGTTTGCCATTGGAATGCCATTCCTGCCAACGGCCATCGGGCCGACCGTCGCGAAATGCAAATGCCCCGCGCCGGGTGCCATTGGTATGCACGGCCTCCGTGCGACCGGTGAAGGGATGCAGTTCGTCAGTGCGATAAAATAAACCGTCGGCCTGTTTTTGCACTTGTGTCGCGGGCACGGTGCCGCCGTCGTCAGGGGTGCCGGGCCTGGCGGGTGGCGGCGCATCCCGTCCGCAACCCGCGCCCAGCAGCAGGGCGGCAATGCCAGCGAACGCGCGCATCGTTAGGCCCCGAATGCTTTGCGCATCATCGCCACGCTTTTGGGCACGGCGGTTTGCGGGTTTTCTTTGCCCTCGAATTCGATGGACACGTAGCCGCGATAGTTTTCTTTGGCCAAAATTTTGGCGATGCGTTGGTAATCCAAATCCAATGAATACCACTCGCCGCCGCCGTAATAGGTTTTCGCCTGAACGAAGGTGGTGCGGCTGGCGATCATCTCCAGTTTCTTGTACGGATTTTCCAGAAAATTTCCGGTGTCCATCAGCACGCCGAGCCACGGCGAATTGTCAAACGCCTTGGCGATACGCAGCAACCCTTCGGGCGTACGCGCGAGGCCCCAGTGATTTTCCAGCGCCATGTGCACGCCGAGTTTCTCGGCGATGGGGATGAGTTCCTGAATGGAATCGATGCACCACTTGAAAGCTTCTTCTTCCGTGTGCCCTTTCGGCACCGGCTCGATGCCGCGATTGGCCATCAATTCATCAAACGAAATCGTGCGCCAGCGTCCGGTGTTTAGCCGGATGCACGGGATGCCCAGCTCGTGCGCCAGTTGCATGCAATGGATGGTGTGCTCGATATTTTTCTTGCGATCCGCCGCCTTGGGTTTCACAAAGCCTTGGTGAATGGACAAGCCCACCAAGCCCACGCCATTCAGAAATGCGTGCCGCTTGAGCTTGCGCAAGTACGCCGGTTTTTCCTCGGCCATTTGCATATGCAAAACGTCCACGCCCTCCACGCCTAAATCAGCGGCGTGATCGATGACCTTTTCGATGGGATATTTCTTAGCCGTAAAATGCCAATAAGAATAAGTGGCCAACGCCAGCTTGGTGCGCGCTTTGGGTGCCTTGGCTTTGGCAGGTTTATCTTTGGCGGCAGCAGAAACCGGCAACGGCAACGCGGCGGCGGCCAACGCAGCGGAAGCGCCAATGAAAGCGCGCCGGGATGTGGGATCACTGGAATGATTCATCATTTGGGTGGCGAAAGTGTCGCGCCAACGCAGATGGAAATCAACCCCACATCACAGGCGAGTTGAACGAGGTGCGATTGTATGCGGCGCGCGGCGTATTCGGCCGGCGTGATGAGCACGCCGGGACGCTTTGAAATCCCTCGATGACGCGTTGCCGGTCGCGCCAAATCATCGGAATAAGGCACAAGTAAAACTTAAAGCGTCTTAAAGCGTCTCGCGGCGGACCGCGCGCACGCCGGCGAGAAGGCGTTCCATATCTTCCATCGTCCAGCCTTCGTAGTGTTGGCCGTAAGATTCCCACGCGGTTTTGTCGCCCTCCACTAAGGCGGCAAGGTCGGCCTCGCGTTTGGCGAGAGGGTGCGTTTGGTCCGGCGCAGTCCAGCGCGCCAGCCGTTCTTGCACGGCGTCCATAGGTGGCCGGTTATTGCACGGGGGCGTTGAGTTCCCCGGACGAAACCTCCGTGCTGCCGGGAGCCGGTGGCACGTCGCCGTGGTTTTGCACATCGGTGGGCGGCGCTGGGTTTTGGGAAACGCATCCGGCTAAACCGACTAAGAGACCGACACAGGCCACGCCTAAAATTAAAAGATGCTTGGTCATAGGAAACGGAGTATACTGCCCCAAGCCGGCGTTGGCAACTTAAAGGGTTCAAGTAACCCAACCGCGCCTCGCCGCGTCATTTAACATTATGAAACATGACTCCACCCCACGCAATCGCCGCGATTTTCTGGCCCTCAGTGGCCTCGGCGCCCTTGCCCTTCCCTCCTTTGCGGAGGCCACGCCTTCCACCGAAGACAGCCACGGCTACATCAATTTCCTCAAAGGCAAAGGCGAGGACATCGTGCCCGAAGGCAAATGGAAGGCCACGCACGCGGACATCCTCGGCCCATTTTGGGCTGGCGGCGCGCCGTATCGCGGCAAGGTGACCGCACCGCTCGCGCCGGGTGAACTGCTCGTGATGCGCGGCCGCGTGTGGAGCCATCGCACCCGCGAACCGCTCGCCAATGTAGTGCTCGATGTTTGGCAAGCCGACCACAAAGGCGTGTACGATTTCCAAACCGCCAAACGCACCGATCCGCGCCCCACGCTCGCCGATGCCCGCGGCTTCAGCGGCGGCACCCAACCCGCACGCAATAATTTTAAGAACCGCATCCGGCTCATCACCGACGAGCAAGGCTATTACGAATACGAAACCATCAAGCCCGCCGCGTACGGGATTGGTCGCGCGACGCGGCCCGCGCACGTTCATTATATGGCGCAGGCCAAAGGCCACGCGCGGCTGATCACCCAATGTTATTTCAAAGGCGACAAACATATCGCGGCCGACCCGTGGGCCAGCAAGTCGCCGCTCATCGTCGATCTCAAAAAAGTAAAAGGCGAATACGGCGCCTACTTGCAAGGCCAGTTCGACCTCGTGCTGGGCACCGCGAACGCCTAGTCCGTCATTGCATTTTTAACCGGTTTTATATATAACCCCAGCGCGCCGAAAGTATGCTGGGGGCTGTTAAAAAACTGTTCGACCGCAAGCAGAAGCCGCCTTATCAGGCCGGAACCAATCTGTTGCTGTTGCTCGTCCTTTCCGTAGTCATTGGCTCGGGCGTTTCCTATGCCACGTTGGGCTTCATGAAAGCCTTCGATCATGTGGTCAATTGGGTGTACTTTGATTGGAACGATTCCCCCAGCGGCCGCTATACGCACAAACTCGATGCCCGCAACAAACTCTCACTCGATTTCCGCGGCAACAACACGCACAACCTCGACGCTCTCAAGCAAACCCGGTGGCCCACCGCCGGCAAGTGCACAATCGTCACCACGCGAGATGGGTTACGCCAAGCGCCCGTCACCGGCCAATGGAAATTTGAAAACGACCAAGTGCAAGTAGAGGTTGAAGGCCAACCCATCGAGCTGAGATTCGATGGCAAACACCTCATCCCCATCGCCGCCGACGCCAATGCCACCCAGCTTGCCGCACATTTGCCCGGCCCCGAGCCCAACCACAAAATCCAGTTTAGCTACAAACAGGGCTCCTTCACCGACGTCCCCAAATGGCACATCCTTGTTGCCCTCATCGTCGGCGGGCTTTTCATCGGGCTGCTCTATGTTGCCTTCAAACTCCCGCGCGGTCACGGGCCCGCCGACGCCATCATTGCCCGCATCAACAACGATGGCATTATGCCCATCCGCGAAGGGATCTCCACCGCCATCGTTTGCATTAGCTCCATCGGCCTCGGCGCGTCCGTCGGTCGCTATGGCCCCGCCGTGCACCTTGGCGCCACACTCGGCTCCGGCTTCGGCCAAGCCTTTAAGCTCGGCCGCACCAACACCGTCACCTTCCTCGGATGCGGCATCGCCAGCGCCATTGCCACTTCGTTTAACACCCCCATCGCCGCCGTCATTTTTACGCACGAAGCCATCATCGGCCATTACTCGCTGCGCGCCTTCGCCCCCATCACCATCGCCGCAGTGGCCGGCAACGCCGTGGCCATCCACAACGGCCGATTCTTTGATGGCTTCCAAAACCTCACCGCCCCCGCCGAGCTCACGCTCAGCCAATATCCACTCTTCGCCATCGTCGGACTCATCGCAGCATTCTTTGCGCTCGTTTATATGCGCGGCATCGTAGCGATGGGCAAGGCGGTCAAGAAAACTAAAGTCCCCCTTTGGCTGCGACCGGCCCTCGCCGGACTTGCCATCGGCCTCGTCGCCATCTGGCTGCCCAACCTCCTCGGGCTCGTGGAGGAAACCACCTCCCAAGTCATCCAGGATCAAGGCCGCGAATATATTCTGCAGTTGCTGTGCTTTTTAATCATCTTCAAAATAGCCGCCACCGCCCTTTGCCTCGGGTGCGGAATGCACGGCGGCGTGTTCGGCCCCGCGCTTTGCATTGGCGCGATGGTTGGTGCCGCCATCGCTATGGCAACAGACCACAGCTATTACCAAATCTTTGCCCTCGCCGGAATGGGCGCGTGCATTAGCTCCGTCGTCGGCGCGCCCATCGCAACCATTCTGATTGTCTTCGAGCTAAACCAAAACTACTCCGTCGCCACCGCCGTGATGGTCGCCGTGGTGATCAGTAACCTCGTCACCAACAAATTTTTCGCACGCTCATTTTTCCTTCACCAAGTGCAAGCCGCCGGCATCGACATTAATGCCGGACGCGAAGTACTCATCCTCCAACGCCGCCGCATTCGCGAAGTGATGGAAAGCAAATTCCACACCATCGCCCCCGAAGCCGATTTGCCTGCCATCGAAAAAGCGCTGCGCGCCAATCCCGAAGCCGATCTTTACGTCACCGATGCCAGCCAAAAACTCCTCGGCGCCATCACCCTCGCCAGCGCGTGGGACGCCCTAAAATCCCGCCGCACCCAAACCGCCGCCGACCTCGCCCAAATGCCCGAGCACATTCTCACCGAAGAAACCGACCTCAACACCGGCTTCGAGATCATCGAAGAATTCGTCGGCGTCAGCATTCCCGTCGTCGAAAACACCGAAAATATGCGGCTTTCCGGCATCATTCACGAAGCCAACGTCATCCAAGCCTACAACGAAGCAGTCAAAACCGCCCGCGGCGAAGAACAAGGCCTCGAATAAACGGTCAAAAAAAAAGTGAAAAAAACTACCAAATCGGTTGACAAACCCCGTCCAACTAGTACGTTTACGTAGCATTTGGCCGCGACCCGATGCCGAAACTTTGTTAAGAAATACTTGAAATATAGTGACCAAACCCAGATGCTAACCGTCCAATAGAGTGGCATTATGATCACCCGCACCACAACCAGCCAAACGTCCCGCCTCCGCGCCATCCCCGTGGCCCTCCTTTTCGCCTTCCTCGCAACCGTCCCCACCCTATTCGGTGCAACACTCGGCGGCCTCGGCGGTGCCATGAGCATCGGCAGCAGCCTTCAAGGTATGGGCATGAGTGGAATGGGGAACGCCATGAGCCGCGCCCAAGGTGTCTCCAATATGGGTGGAATGATGGGTGGAGGTATGGGCGGCATGGGTGGAGGTATGGGCGGCATGGGTGGAGGTA